>QKHD01000203.1 GCA_003250175.1 Helicobacteraceae bacterium | reverse complement strand
GCCGTCGACACCCTGCCCGAAAACGTCGTGACCAAAGACGAACTGGGCCGCACCAACGTACAGCTTGACAGCCTCATGGACCGTGTCGCCGTGGTAGAAGCGCAGCTGAGCAACCTGAAAAAACAGCCCAACCCCCTGAAAAACATGGGAGCCGCCCAGGCGCAAACCTCTGAAAACGACACCATGAAAGAGGTGCGCACCGCTCTTTATGAATATTTTGAATACTACGTCATCGCCACCGTGGCCCTCTTTTTCCTGATGTTTGTCATCATCTTCTCCCTGGTGAGCAAAACCCGCCACCTGCAACTGGTCACCAACGAACTGCTTAACCGCGGTTAATCCCGCCGCCGGGCGACCGACCCTGGGTCGCCCATCCATAAAATCAAATATTCAATTTAACCCGCCGAATGGTAGAATTTAGGTTTTGTTCAAACAAACCGATATTGCAAAAAAATGTTTTGTTAACGCGAAACGATTAAAAAATCTAGGGAGGAAATGATGGCTGAAGAAGAAAACGGATCGCTTGAAGAGGGCAAAGGCAAGAAAAAGCCCCCGGTTCTGCTCATCATTATCGCAGTCGTCGCCCTGCTGCTTATTGCCGCCATCGCCATCTTCGCCATGGTACTGACCAGCTCCGACGAACCAAAGGCCGGCGGCGGAGCGGCCAAGTCCAAGGGAGCGACCCAGATGGGCGAAGGCTCCGGACGGGTTGTGGACGTGGCCAACATCGGGCCGATCTATGACATGGACGACTTTACGGTCAACCTGCTGAACGAAAACGGCAAACGCTACCTCCGGACCAAGCTCAATCTGGAGCTGGACTCCGAAGACCTGCTTTCCGAAGTGGAGCGCAAGGTTCCGGTGATTCGCGACTATGTGATTCAGGTGCTCTCCTCCAAACGGGTCGAAGAGATTACCACCCGCGACGGCAAAGAGCGCGTCAAAGACGAACTGGTCAAGGTTCTGAACACCCTGCTCATCGACGGGCAGGTGAAAAACGTCTACTTTATTACCTTCGTTATCCAATGATCGGCATCGACCTGATCAGCATCCCGCGCATGGAGCGCTTTATCGAGCGCCATGGCCAGCGGGGGCTGGGACGGTTTTTGAATGACGACGAAATCCTTCTCGCCACC
Organism: Helicobacteraceae bacterium; assembly: GCA_003250175.1. Classification (GTDB taxonomy): domain Bacteria; phylum Campylobacterota; class Campylobacteria; order Campylobacterales; family SZUA-545; genus SZUA-545. The sequence continues at coordinate 1,817 of QKHD01000203.1, read as the reverse complement.
ACCCCCAAAACCGCCGCCGGATTCTGGGCCATCAAAGAGGCCGTGGCCAAAGCCCTGGGCTGCGGTATCGGAAGTGATCTTGGCTTTCACGATATCGTGATTGAAAAGACTCCAAAGGGCGCCCCTTTCGTCACCCTCAGCCCCAAAGCGATCCTGACCCACCAGATCCGGAATCTCAGCGTCTCCGTCACCCACGATGCCGACCTCGCCATCGCCGTTGCCATTCCTAACCAAAATTTATAGAGCTACTTAAAAAGATTTATGTAATAATCAAGGGAAATTTCCTTATCAAGGCGGGAAAACACCATGCAAATCTTTTTAGCGGAAGATAACGAAGACAACGTCTTCATCGTCAAAACCAACCTCAAAAAAATCTACCCCGAAGCGGAGCTGATCCGGGCAGCGGACGGCCAGGAAGCCATCGAGATGCTTGAAGGCCGAGCCTTCTCTCCGGATCTCTTTCTGATCGACATCGCCATGCCCAGACTCGACGGCCTGGGACTGGTCAAATGGATCAAAGAACACAACCTCTTCAAGCATATTCCGGCCATTGCCGTTACCGCTTCTGTCTTTGCGGAGATGAAAGAGAGCTACATTCTGCACGGCTTCGATCATATTCTCGAAAAGCCCTTTACCCGCAAAGATCTGGCGGGTACTCTGGAGCAGGCCCTAAAATAACCGATGAAGCGCCCCATTATCCTGATCGTCGATGACGTCGAAGACAACCGGCTCGTACTAAAAAAATCTTTCCCCAAAGGGGAGTATGACTTCATCGAAGCGATCGATGGGATGGACGGCTATAAAAAAGCCCTCATGTACAGTCCCAGCCTGGTCATTATGGATTTAATGATGCCCGTCACGGACGGTTTTGAAGCGATCAACCTGATCCGGAGCAATACGGGCATTACCCAGATGCCGATTTTGGTGCTCACCGCCCTGGATAACACAGAAGACAAAATTCGGGCCCTTAGCTCCGGAGCGACGGATTTTATTACCAAGCCCTTCAACCTCACGGACCTCAGAGCCCGGGTACACTCCCTGACCCACTACCATCTCTCCCTGATTCAAAAAGAGGGGGAGCTGCGCGAAATCAACACCCACCTCGAACACAAAATTCAGGAAAAAACCGCCGAGCTCAAGCGGCAGTACCTCACCGATTCGCTCACCCTGCTGCCCAACCGCAACAAGCTGATGCAGGATATCGAAACAGACGACAGCATCAACGGCGTCCTGCTCGTTGATATCGACGCCTTCAGCGACATTGCCAACTTCTACCCAAGAGAAGTCAGCGACGAGCTGCTGATTCAAGTCGGCCACCGCATCGCCACCGTCTGCCGCCAGAATCGCTCCTGTCTGGATGTCTACCGTCTCAGCGGCGACATCTTTGCCGTGACCCTGCACCACGACCACGCCCTAAGCCTGGCCGAAGTGGTTATCAGCAACATCCACAGCGCACCCTTTCAGCTCTTTGACGATTATGAGATCAACGTCTTTGTCACCATCGGCGCCGCAACGGGAACGGAAAATCTGCCCAGCAAAGCGGAACTCGCGCTTAGAGAAGCCAAAAACCGCAAGATCGATTTTCAGATCTATTCGGCCAATAATCTCATCGGCAAGCAAAACCATGAGAATATCCGCTGGATTAAGAAGATTCTCGACGCCATTGAAAACGACCGGATCGTCGCCTATTTCCAGCCCATCGTCAATATCGCCACCGGGAAAAAGGAGAAATACGAGTGCCTAATCCGTCTGATTGACAGCGAAGGCACGGTGCACTCTCCGTACTATTTTATGGACATCGCCAAAAAATCCAAGCT
>QKHD01000377.1 GCA_003250175.1 Helicobacteraceae bacterium | reverse complement strand
ACCTCCTTTGATTACACCAGCAAGATCGCCTCCGCCCAGGTTAAAAGTGCCATGATCCTGGCCGCGCTTGGCGGCAACGCCCCCTCCACCTACCGCGAGCCGGAGCTGAGCCGTGACCACACGGAGCGGATGCTAAACGGCATGGGTGCGAGCGTCAAAACGGAAAACGGGGTGATCACCGTCGAGCCGGTAAAAGGGCCGTTAAAACCCCTGAACATCACCGTGCCCACCGACCCCTCCAGCGCCTTTTTCTTTGCGGTGCTGGCGGCGATTATGCCGGGTTCCAAAGTGGTGCTCAAAAACCTCACCCTCAACCCCACCCGGATCGAGGCGTATAAGGTGCTGGGGCGCATGGGTGCCAAGATCAGCTACATCGAGACGGAAAACGTCTACGAGCCCATCGGCGATATTATCGTCGAGCAGGCTCCCCTGAATGCCGTGGAGGTGAGCGAAAACATCTCCTGGCTCATCGACGAGCTTCCGGCCCTCTCCGTCGCTTTCGCCTTCGCCAAGGGTACGAGCGTGGTCAAAAACGCCCACGAACTACGGGTTAAAGAGAGCGACCGGATCGACAGCGTGATCCAAAACCTGCACAAAGCAGGTATCGAAACGACCGATTACGAGGACGGCTACACCGTGACCGGCGGCACCCCCAAAGGGGCGACCTTCACCTCCTTTGGCGACCACCGGATCGCCATGAGTTTTTCTTTGCTGGCCATGGCCTCCGGAGCCTCCGTTATCGAAGATACGGAGTGCATCGCCACTTCTTTTCCCAACTTTGTGGAGCTGATTAGCAACATCGCCGAGGTCGAGGTCCATGCAGGTTAAACTGGCGGACAGCTACGGGTTTTGTTTCGGGGTGAAACGGGCGATCAAGATCGCCGAGGAAAACCCCAGCTCCCACACCATCGGGCCGCTGATTCACAACCCCAAGGAGATCGACCGCCTCTGGAACAACTACAAGGTCGACGTGGTGGAAGATATCGACCGGTTGCAGCCCAGCGAACGGGCGATCGTGCGCACCCACGGGATCGAAAAAGAGAAGCTCCAGAGCCTGAAAGACAAGAATCTCGACGTCATCGACGCCACCTGCCCCTATGTGACCAAACCCCAGGAGATTGTCGCCTCTATGTCCGCGGAAGGTTACGATATCGTCATCTTCGGTGACATCCAGCACCCGGAGGTCAAGGGGGTCATGAGCTATGCCACGACCATGGTGCACGTAGTCATGACCTGCGAAGAGCTGGAAAGCGTCCGCCTGCGCGAAAAGATCGCCATCGTCTCCCAGACGACCAAGCGGGAAGAGGATTTTTTAAAGATCGTCGACTACCTGGTGGGGCGTTACAAAGAGGTACGGGTTTTTAACACGATCTGCAACGCGACCTTTGATAATCAGAGTGCGGCGAAGAAGCTGGCAGGCGAGGTGGACGTGATGCTCATCATCGGCGGGAAGAACTCCTCCAACACCAAACAGCTCTATGAAATCTGCCGCCAAAACTGCCCCGACAGCTACTTGATCGAGGGGGCGGAAGATATCAAATCCGAGTGGTTTTCGGGAAAAAAACTCTGCGGAATCACCGCCGGCGCCTCCACGCCCGACTGGATTGTCCAGGACGTTATAAGTAGTGTAAGTAGAATCTAAGTATAATCACGAAAACTATAACAGAGTGAGGTAGTGCAGATGCATTTTGAAGATTTTGACGACGATTTAAGCGGAGAGATGGAGGATTTTGAGACCCTTCTTAATAAATCCTTCGAAGAGAGTGAAGTCGATTCCAACAAGATGGTAAAAGGTGTGATCGTTTCGATCACCGACGAAGACGTCATGATTGACGTCGGCAGCAAGATCGAAGGGAAAATTCCCGTCGACGAGATCAAAGACGCCCAGGGCAACCTGAAGTTCAAAGCGGGCGACGAGATCGATGTTCTTCTTACCGGGCACCGTGGTGAGCGCCCCAACATTTCCTACAAAAAAGCGATTATCAACGCGAAAAAAACCGCCTTCATCGAAGCCAACAAAGAGAACCTGGAAGACATGGAGATCCATGGCCGGATTGTTCGCAAAAACAAAGGCGGCTATATCCTGGAAGCGGACGAGATCGAATTCTTCCTGCCGCGCAGCCTGGCCGCATTCCGTGACGACGAGCGTCCGGACGGCAAAGAGTACGACGCGCGCATCGTCAAATACGACGAAGCCAACGGCTCCATCATCATTTCCCGCCGGGCGATCCTTAACGAGCGCCGCAAAGCGCGCCGCGAGATGCTTAAAAAAATCGTCGATGACAAAGAGGTCATGCAGGGCGAAATCAAGAAAATCAAGAGCTACGGTATGTTCGTCGACGTGGGCGGCGGCGTAGAAGGTCTTGTACACTATTCCGAAATCAGCTACAAAGGGCCGGTTAACCCTGCGTCCATCTACAAAGAGGGCGACACGGTTGAAGTGATTGCCATCGATTTCGACAAAAAAACAAAAAAACTCTCACTCTCCATTAAAGCGGCTCAGCCCGATCCGTGGAAAGATATTGCCGAGCAACTCGAAGAGGGTGACACCATCGCCGTTACCGTCAGCAATATCGAACCCTACGGTGTATTCGTTGATCTGGGCAACGAGATCGAAGGTTTTCTGCACATCTCCGAACTCTCCTGGGAGAAAAACCTCAAACATCCAACCGACGTCGTCAAGGTTGGAGATGAAATTGATACGGAAGTTATCGAGCTGGACCTGGAAAACCGCAAACTGCGCGTCTCCCTCAAGCGTCTGCAGCCTAAACCGTTTGAAGGCTTCATGAAAGCCAACAAAGAGGGCGATACCGTCAAAGGTACTGTCACGACCATCACCGATTTCGGTGCCTTCGTTAAGATCAGCGGCATTGAAGGCCTGCTGCACAACGAAGATGCTTCCTGGGATAACAAAAAATGCGGCGAACTCTTTAAAGTGGGCGACGAAGTCGAAGTGGTCATCACCAAG
>QKHD01000287.1 GCA_003250175.1 Helicobacteraceae bacterium | reverse complement strand
AAGGCATTGCCGCTTCCAGTTCGTAGGCTAATCCGAACAGGTCGGCCTCGGCACCGGGTCTGGCCGCAAAGTGACTGCCCACGGGCATGCCAGAGCTTCCGGTAAAGAGCGGAACCGACATGGCGCACATGCCGGTAATATTGTGAATCGGCGTATACCCGACATAGGCTTCCGTCCGCCCGATAAGCTCGTCTTTACCGAGCCGGGGAGAAAGAAAGCCCAGCTTTTTAGGCTCGCTTGTCAGGGTCGGAGAGAGCAAAACATCATAACGTCCGGAATAATCGCGCATCGTTTCGGAGGCCTGTTGCATGCTTGCCAGTGCCCTGTCCACGGCATGATCGTCCAGAGTTCTGAACCAGCGGATCAAATCAAGGGTGAAGGGTTCGAGTTCTTCACCGCCCAGCGGTCGTTGGAGCATCTGCTCCATAAATCCCGCCATCTGGTTCATGGCGGACCCCGCCACGGTAAAAAATGCTTCGGAAATCGCCTTGCCGCTCAGTTGCGGGGCATCGATGAAATGCATCTCATGCCCAAGCTCTTTACATAATGTCGCCGTTTTGGCCACGACTTCCAAAACGGAAGCCTCTGCTTCATTCCCCATGAGCGATCCGGTATAGACGCCGATGCGCAGCCGTTTTTTTTGTGGCTCACGACAAAAACCCAGGGGAGCAAATGTGGCATCCGCCCCTCTTTTTTCCGTCACGGACAAAAAGGCCGCACTATCTCGGACCGATCGGGTGATACAGTGTTCCGACACCAGATTGACAAAGGGACCCGAAAGCTCCATCGAAGCGACGTTTCGTTTGGCACTCGGTTTAAACCCGAACAGTCCGCATACTGAAGCGGGATAACGGATAGAGCCGCCGCCGTCACTGGCATGTGCCATGGGAACCACACCGGAAGCAACCGCCGCCGCACTCCCTCCGGAGGAACCTCCTGCCGAATAGGCTTCGTTCAAAGGGTTTTTGGTTATTCCGTGCAAAGCGGTCTCTGTGCTTCCCAGCAGGCCAAACTCCGAACTGGCCGTTGTCCCGAAGGTGACCAGTCCGGAAGCATCGATTCGTTGGGTGTACTCGGTGGCATCCACGGGGATATTCCGGAGAAAGAGGCGTGACCCCATGGTGTTTTTCAGCCCGGGGTATGCGAGCAACTCCTTGACCAAAAAAGGAACGCCCTGAAAAATCCCCTCGTGCTGTTGACGTGCCTTTTTGTTACCCAGTTCAGCATCGACGGCAGCAACCGCATTAATTGAAACCTTAGTATCTTCTGCCATTTCCAGGGCGCATGCCAGCAACTCCTCTGCGGTCACGTCACCGCTCTTGACCAATTCGGCCAGACCGATGGCGTCGTAACGGACATATTCCTCTTTTTTCATAACGTCTCCTCGTTGATTTTCAGTTAACGTTATGGATTCTAGTCTGCCTGCCGCCGAATCGGGGAGTCTTCCCTTGCGATATGTGTGGTCCTATCTTGCTAAAATGAGAGGCGTTTGATCTTTGCCCAAAGCTCAACCACAATATGACCTTCCTTTGAATCGGGAAGGTAGTGTTCCAATACGGGAAAGTTATCGGGTTCATAGTCGCTTCCCGCCATCCAGACAGTATAAAACTCCAGATACTGTTCTAGAATGGATGTTTCAGGCCCTTCCACCCTAAAAATGGCATAGCGGCCTGAAGGCACATCGGAAACTGGTAAAGAAAGTGCTGCCCTCTGGTCTTGGGGAAGCAGCACACAGGCATCGTAGCGGCATCGATTCACAGCCGTTAGACCCGGATGATCATGGCTAATAGCAAAAAGTTCACATCGGGCCATCTCGATTCCTGCATCTTCCAATCGCTCGGTTAGCTCCATCCAGGTAGCCCGAATTGATGCAATATCATACCCATACGGGCTGCTCAGACAGTGCACTGAAAATCCGGATACACTCCGAACTTCCACGCGACTATCCAGCTCTTTAAACCGTTTTGAACGTTCCGGCTCTTCCGGGGCAACAAAAAGTTGTCCGACATCCAGTGCTTTTTCATAGAGAATTTGGAGTTTTCCCCCTTGAGCATCTAGTTTTTTTTTGACTTCAGAAACGGCACTGGGACGAATTCCAAACCACTGTTTAAACGCCTTGGAAAAGCTGGAAACTGACGAGTATCCAAACTCTATCGCCACCTGAGAAACCGACGTTCTGGACGAGTACGCCAGCTTATTTGCTGCCCGCTCCAGCTTTTTTCGGGTGATATACTCCCCCGGCGTCTCCTCCATGGCCGCTGAAAAAATCCGGTGAAAATGGTACTCGCTAAACGAGGCTGCCTTTGCCACTTCTTTTAGTGTCAGAGGTTTATCCAAATTTTCCTGGATAAATATCAAAGCTTTTTGTATCCGTTTTTGATACTCGATCGTATTTTTTTGTAAGAAGGCTGCCATTGTTTATCCGTTTATTCAACCAATAAAACAAACCTTACCCTGGTCATCAGCCTTGTGAACAACCAGACTACGCGTCTTAAACTGCTCAATATGAAGCAGTGTATATTGGGCACTTTCAAAAGAGACACTCACCCCGTTCTCCTGTCCGCGTTCTATAAGAAGCTCTGGCGTGAATAGACTGCCTTTATAACTTACCTGAGCCTCATCGTAGCGCTCTCCGGTTTTCAGAGAAATGAACCCCTCCACTCCCGGTTCAGCCATCAAGATGTCGGTCTTGCCTTTGACGCGGTTAAATATTTTTTTTGTCATTCTTCTCTCCTTAACATGTCACGAGGTTGATGATTCCCTATCCTGACTTCGGCAGAGCTGATCCACCCGTTTTAACAGATCCGGCAGCCGGTATGTTCCGCTCATGGACGATACCGCCGCTCTGGCCTCGCTGAAGGAAACGCCCTCTGCCGTGACATAGAGCGGTTTCTTGCTCTTTCCCCGGTAAAGTGCGTACCGGGGGTTGATCCCGCGGAAAGGATTTTTTGCCACCCCCACGACAGCCGTTTTACCTTTCAGGCTCTCAAAAAGGTGTTTTCCCAGTCC
>QKHD01000394.1 GCA_003250175.1 Helicobacteraceae bacterium | reverse complement strand
CCCGCCGATATTCCCGCCTGCGACGCGCTGATGACCAACCTGAAAAACACCCCTTTGATGGTGATGGTAGCCGACTGCATTCCCATTATTCTTTACGATCCGGAGCACCACGCCTGCGCCGTGGCCCATGCGGGGCGCAACGGGGTCTTTTTGCGGATTCTCTCCAAAACCGTCAAGGCGATGCAGGAAACCTATGGCACCAATCCGGAGAAGCTCTTGGCGGGGCTTGGCCCTTCCATCGGCGGGTGCTGCTACGAGGTGGGCGACAATCTGGCCGAAGAGGCAGCCGCTCTTGGATTTGGGGCCATGGTGATCCGTGACGGGGGCAAGACCTATCTGGACAATACGGCCATGGCACTGGCGGATCTTAAAGCGTGTGGGGTCAAAGAGGTGGAGGTGATGGAGAGCTGCACGGCGTGCGGCGCGCTGCCGCTCTTTTCCTACCGTGCGGCAGGGGGCAAAACGGGACGTTTTGCCGGGGTGGTGATGCTGGGCTAGGCCGCCTTAGTGGCCGGCTTTGCCGCCGCTTTTTTCCTGCAGCATCTGATCGAGGATTCTAAAGACGTCGTCGCTGCCTTTTTCCATAATCTCAAAGGCTTTGCGGATGGCGTCGATGTTAAGCTCCTCTTTGGCGATGTGGCCGAAAACCTCTTTGGTTCCGTTATGTACCACGCTGTGGGGGTGTTCGAGGGAGGCGTAGCTGGGGGTTCGTGAGAAGTACTCCTTGCCCTCCCCTTCGTAGTACCATTTGCCTAATCGGCAGTTGTGATGGTCGACAAAGGCGAACTCCTCTTTTTTCGTGGAGACGGAGAGGTAGGTGTTGACTTTCCACAAGACGTGGTCCAGCTTGGCCAGGGACATGAAGACCCGGTCGTTGGAGAGACCCAGGTGGGAGAAGGTGCTCCGGATCAGCCCCACGTCGTTGTGGAGTTTTTCGCCGAAATCTTCGATCCAGCGGGCCGCACCGTCGACATTCTGTTTGATCTGTCCGGATTTTTCGTGCACCATGGAGACTTCCTGCTGCATGGACTGCAGTGCGACGTTAATGTCGCCGATCGCCTTGTCGGTCCGGTCGGCCAGTTTGCGCACCTCATCGGCCACAACGGCGAAGCCTCGGCCGTGTTCACCCGCACGGGCCGCTTCGATGGCGGCGTTGAGCGCCAGGAGGTTGGTCTGGTCGGATATGTCTTTGATCAGGGTCAGGATCGAGCCCACCTCATCCGCACGCACCGCCAGGTTGCTGACGGCGGCGTCGGAGTCTTCGGAGATGTCACGCAGCTCGGCTAGTGAAGCGCTCACGCTCTGGGTGCTTCCGGAGAGCTCCTGCATCTCTTCGAGCAGTGAGGTGGTCTCTTTAAGGCTCTCCTTGGCGTGGGAGACGGAATCGGCCATGTTTTTCTGAATATCCAGAAGCCCCTTTTTGAGGTTGCTGTTTTGATACTGCATGAGCCCCCGGAAAGGATAGGTCTGGGCGTGGCTGCCCGCCTGCTTTTCCAACTCCGCTCTCACGCTGTGCAGCTCCTGTGAAAGTCGTGCATTCTCCTCTTGCAGCATGCGGTTTTCTTGCATCAACCGCTCCTCTGCCTCCCTGTTAGACGATCCGAAAAACCCCATACTTACTCCGATTTTCTGAAAATTATTACCGTAGATTATACAGAATAATGTTTAATTGCATGTGAATGATTCTTGGCTATACTTTCGCCAACTACTCAAAAGGTACGTAATTATGACCCCATTTATTGAAGAACTGAAAAAACGAAACGATATTGCCATCTACGACGAACCCCTCGACATCAAACTGGAAATTCCCCATATCGCCTACGCCGAAGTCAAGAAACCAAACGGCGGCAAGGCCCTGCTCTTTACCCGGCCAAAAGACGGCGACAAAACCTTCTCCGCTCCCGTACTCATGAACATCTACGGCTCCTATGAACGCTGCAAGCTCATCTTCGGCCGCGAGATCGAAGGAGTCGCCGGCGAAATCGAAGGGCTGATGCACATGAAGCCCCCGCAAAGCCTCAGTGACAAGTTCGGCATGCTGGGCAAACTCTTCAGCCTCAAAAGCGTCTTCCCCAAACGGATCAAAAAGGGCCCGGCCCAAGAGGTTATACTGACGGGCGAAGCGGCCAAGCTCAGCGACATTCCCGTGCTGACCACCTGGGAAGAGGACGGCGGCCCCTTCATCACCATGGGGCAGGTCTACACCAAATCTCTCGATGGCCAGATGAGCAACCTGGGAATGTACCGTATCCAGATTTATGACGACAAGACCATCGGCCTGCACTGGCAGATCCACAAGGACAGCTCCAACTTCTTCGACCAGTACAAGGAAGCGGGCAAACCGATGCCCGTCGCCATCGCCATCGGAGGCGATCCGCTCTATACCTGGTGCGGTCAGGCGCCCCTGCCCCACGGCATCTTCGAGCTGCTGCTTTACGGTTTTGTCAAAAAAGAGCCGGCCAAGCTGATCAAGTGCGTCACCAACGACCTCTGGATCCCCCATGACGCCGACTACGTGATCGAAGCCGTCGTCGACCCCAGCGTGCTCAAAACCGAAGGGCCCTTCGGCGACCACACGGGCTACTACACCCTCAAAGAGGACTTCCCCTTTGGTCACGTGACCGCCATTACCCACAAGAAAAACCCCGTCTTCTTCGCCACCGTCGTGGGCAAGCCGCCCATCGAAGACAAATACATGGGCTGGGCGACGGAGCGTATCTTTCTGCCGCTTCTTAAAACCACCGCTCCGGACCTCATCGATTACCACATGCCGGAAAACGGGGTCTTCCATAATCTGATCCTCGCCAAGATCAAACCCCACTACCCCGGCCACGCCCAGCAGATCATGCACGCCTTCTGGGGTGTGGGGCAGATGAGTTTCGTCAAGCACGCGCTGTTTGTGGACGACAAGGCTCCGGATTTGACGGACTATGAAGCGCTGAGTGATTATATCCTCAACCGCATCGACAAAGATGAGCTGATGATCAGCAAGGGGGTCGTGGACCACCTGGACCACAGCTCCCCCAAACAGTTCGTCGGCGGTAAGCTGGGTGTCGATGCCACGGGTGCGGAAGTCAACCTGCCCAAACTGGAGATTTTGGATGATGACGCCCTGCTGGCCCAGGTGCATCTCTACGCTCCGGAGATCAAGGCGCTGCGCCAGATCAAGACCCACACCCAAAACCCCATCACCCTGATTAAAACGAGCAAGTCCCGAAATGCCAAAGAGCTCTTCGACGCCCTGCAGGATCTGGGCAAGCACACCCGCATCGTGGTGCTGCTGGATGACACCTGGCAAAACGACCTGGACAACCTCTACATGATCCTCTGGCGCGTGGTCAACAACATCGACGCCAAGCGGGACATCTACCTGGAGCACTTCATCGGTATCGACGCCACCACCAAAAATGCCCTGGACGGATTTGACCGCCACTGGCCCGGCGACGTGCTCTGCACCCAGTCTGTCCTCGAAGACCTCCGCAAACGGGGACTTCTGGATATTACGGATGAAGAGGTACGGACATGGCAGCTGGTATGACCCACCTGGACGCCTTTGTCGGGCTTCTCTACATCCAGTCGATCCGTCGCCCCGACATCTTCTTTGCCATGCTGGGCAACCGGGCCAACGGCGAGCTGGTTTTGGAAGAGACCTGGGATACGGCGAGCGAAGCCAGCAGCGAAGCTCCGGAGTTTGAAATGGGCGAAATCGAACGCCACACTTTCCACATCAATGATCGCCCCGGCGTCTATCTGGTCTTTCCGGAGAGTGCGGCTATCCGGGCCATAGCAGCGGTATTGACCACGCCCCTTAACATGGACACCATGCAGTTCGACGAAGGAGCCGCCGCACGGTTTTTTGAAGTACGTGAATCAGAGGGGTTTGAGATGTGCGAACGTGAATCCGATGCGCTAAAGCCTGTGGCGAAACTGGCTGCGTGCATCGATAAACCGGAGCTGGTCGAGACCATCTCCGGCCTCTTAAAGCTCGCACACACTTCGGAGGTTTAGACCACCTCCAACAATAATGCGACCGCCCGCTTGATCTTGGCGGCCATCGCCTCCTTGCCAAAATCCCTGCGACGATTGAGCGTCTCCAGCAACGTCGTCCCCAACGCCGCCCCAAAGAGCAGGTCTGCTGTCTCTTCCAGAGGAGTGGTCTTGATTTCTCCCTTTTCCATCAAGTAACTCAGCCGGTTTTCCAGAAGGTCCTTGCCCCGTTTGATCCCTTGCATGTAATAGTGCTCCCTGATCTCCGGAAACTGGTCTGCCTCCGCAATAACCAGACGGGTCATCTTAACATGGCGCGTACTCAGGACATAGTTAGAGAGTGCCGTGAGAATCCTCTCGATACTCTCCCTTGGCGGTGTTTCCGCTGAGAGCTCAGGAGGAACAAAGGCCCCGGCATCTTCTACCAGTGCCTGAAACAACATCTCCTTGGTCTCAAAGCAGCCGTAGATCGTCCGCTTGGACATCTCCGCATCCTTGGCAATGTCGGCCATGCTGGTCGCGGCGTAGCCGTTGCGGGCAAAGAGCTTTTCCGCCGACTCCAAAATCCGGACGCGGCGCTCTTGTACGGGAATGGCGACGGGGCGTCCCCGCCCCTTTTTCTCTGGTCTGTTTCGCTCCATTAATGCGCAAACTCCTACTCGAAAACAGTAATCCGCAATCTTACTCGAACCCGACTGAATGCTCTTTTTTTGTATGATTTTATTTAAGAAACTCTTGGGTACCATAATTGTTTCAATTTTTCCTCAAGGACACTATTTATGATTTCCTCCGTTATCACCGAGGGGCAAAAGCCGCGTCAGGGCCGCCCCGGTTTGACCCTGGCCGCTGTCTGCTTCGGCCTCTTTATGGTGGGGCTTGATGCCACCGTTGTGCATATTGCCAACCCCGCCATCGCCACGGATCTGGGCACCTCGTTTGCCCAGCTTCAATGGATCACCAACGCCTACCTCCTCGCCCTGGCGGTCTTTTTGATTTTAGGGGGCAAGCTGGGGGACCGCTTCGGCAACAAGCGCCTCTATCTTTTGGGTGTCTTTCTCTTTGGCCTGACCTCCCTTGGTATCGGACTGATCGGTTCCGCCTCCGGCGTCATTGTCATGCGGGCACTTCAGGGGCTTTCGGCTGCCCTGCTGCTGCCGCAGACCCTGGCGTTACTGCGGGCGACCTTTCCCAAAGAGCAGTTCGGTATGGCCATCGGGATCTGGGGAGGGGTCTCCTCCATCGCCATCGCCATGGGGCCGATCGTCTCGGGTGTGCTGGTGGCCCATGTGGGTTGGGAGAGCATCTTTTACATCAATATTCCCATAGCCCTGGCGGGCATCGTCTTTGGGGCCTATGTGATCAAAGAACAAGCCGGTGCGCCGGAAAGCAAAATGGACATTCCGGGGGTCTTGCTACTAGCCGTGGGGATGAGTGCCTTGATCTTCGGTGTAGTCCAGGCGGAATCCTGGGGCTGGGGAAGCAGCACCATCTGGAGCATTCTGTTCATGGGCATCTGTTTTATGGCCCTCTTTGTCTGGGTCGAGAAACAGACCAAACACGCCCTGCTGCCCATGGAGCTTTTTTACTCCCCCAACATTCCCATCGGCGGGCTGATCTTTATCGCCAATTTCTTCACCATCATGGGCCTGACCTTTATCCTGACCCTCTTTTTGATGAACACCCGCGACAGCGACACGGTGCTGGCAGGCTTGCAGATGATGCCCATGAGCGTGATCTCCATCTTCGCCCCTATTATTGGGGCAGTGCTGGTCACCAAGATGGGTGCAAGTCGGACGGCGGCGTTGGGGCTCTTTCTCATGGCGCTCGCCCTGTGGGGCATGAGCTTTAGCGACGCCCACACGCCCTACTGGTGGCTGGCGGTGAGCTTTGTGCTGCTCTCGCTGGGATCGGGGTTTGCCATTCCCTCCGGAGCGGAGATCATCATGGGCAGCGCACCGGCGCATCTGGCGGGTGTGGCGGGTGGTTTCCAGACCACCGGCATTCAGATCGGCGGGGCTTTCGGTACCTCCGTGCTGGCGGCGATCATCGCCATGAGCGTGGAAAAGACAGGGGGTTCTTTGGGGCTGGAACACAGTGCCGTTCAGGGTCTGGCCCAGGGGATTGTTCCAGAGAGTCTCTCCGGAGCCGGTGCCGCTTTGGCGGAAGACGCTTTTGTGAGCGGACTACACCATGCAGGGCTGACGGCGGCGGTTTTTCTGGTGATCGTCGGTATCCTCACCCTCCTCTTCGTTCGTGACCGAAGCGTCGATTTCGACACCGTTGTCGAAGAGACCATTGAGGGAGAAGCCGGGCACCTCTAAAATGATCCGTCCTTAGGGACGGATATTACTGAAAGAGTTTTTTCGCTTCCGCTCCAGCATCTTTGAGTCCGGAGCTTAACCCCGCCCCCATACGATCCAGCGGCGAACGGTTCGCTTCGTAATGCACGTAGGCTGCCAGGATAATCCCGATGATCAGTGCCACTACCCGCATCTTGTTGCTCTTGAACATATAAAAAAGCACCACCGTAATGATCCCCACCACCGCATAAGCGATCTGGGGGTAGTCGTAGATGTATTCACCCATATTACTTCTCCTTATTTTTATCCCTAACACTACATGAATCTGCTTGAATTTTTAGCTGGTATTCCCTAGGCATCATGCCGCTGTACTGTTTAAACATCCTGCTAAAGGCCGGATGGTTTTGAAACCCCAGCAAAAATCCCGTCATTCCCACACGCTCACCGCGTCCAAGAAGTACTTTGGCTTTTTCCATGCGCATGGTGTTGAGACACTCTTTGAAAGTTCGCTTTTCCAGGGCCAGGTGATGCTGTAGGGTTCGGGGCGCCATCATAAAGTGCTCTGCGCACGCCTTGAGGCTGGGGGGAGTGGGGATAAGATTTTGGGAAAGGTAGAATTGAAGCCGGTGACTCAGGGGCGGGTCTTGCAGGTCATTCAGATCAGCCCGTAGCAGGCCGAGGTGGAAGGCTTTGAGCCGTTCATCCGATGTGGGGATGGGCAGGGCAAGAACAGCCGCGTCAAATACCAGACGGTTTTCTTCGGCCTGAAAATGCGGTGTCACACTGAAGACTTCCCGGTAACACGACTCCGGAGCCCCTGCTTCATGATAAAAATCAACGCGTAACGGACAAAGCGGTTCCCCTGCCAGCTCACCCAAAAGCCCTAGATAGGCCGATAAAAATCCCTCGGCCGGGTAACGTACCGCAATCACGGCAGGGTTTTGGTACTGGAGGGTAATACTCACCGTCTCCGGATGGATGGCAATTATAGGAGAGATGGCCGTATGCACCAGCGTATGGTATTTGGTCAAAATCAACAGCGCCTCATGAATCGTATGGGCGCATCGCAGCGTGTCGCCCATCGGTCCAATGTCATTTAGGCGCATGGCCGCACCGATCTGCAGCGGTATGTCTGCCGCACCGCTACGGGCGATCAGGGCATCGATCAGGCCCTTCATTTCCGAAACGTGCAAGCGTTTTTTATGCCGAGGTATCAGACGGAGAAAATCGGAACGTTCCACTCCGTAGTGTTCACCGACTCGGGCAAGAATCCGGAGGCTAAAAAAGTCTAAGGTAGCATCGTGGGGTGTCATAGTTTGCGCATTTAGGTAAATATTTCTTGATTATATCCGGATATACTTGAAGCAACCAAAACCAAAGGAGCAATGATGGAATGGATCGTCGGCACACTTATTTTAGGGCTTTTGACACTGATTCCCGGGCACATTCACACAGAGATAACGATAGATGCTCCCGGCGATGACGTCTGGAATAATCTGGTGGCGTTTGATACCTACGGTGAGTGGAACCCTTTTATTCAGCGTATCAGCGGTGAGCTGGTTCCTCAAAAACAACTGGATATCAATCTCGTTCTGGATGAAACCTCATCCATGCACTTCACACCGGATGTTGTCTGGGTGGAAAAGCAGAAGGGATTTTGCTGGAAGGGCCGATTGGGCATGCCCTTGATCTTTGACGGGCGGCACTGTTTTGAAATTGAAAAAATTAATGCCACCACCTCCCGCCTGATACAAAAAGAGCGTTTCAACGGTCTGCTGGTCTGGCTTGTCTACCCCTGGGTGATCCCCAAATCCAAAAAGGGGTTTGAGGCGATGAACAATGCCCTGAAAGTAAGGGTCGAAACTACCCGCTAACGGGAACGCTTAGGCCCCGCATGCCGTTTGGGCGGCTGCTGTTTTTCAACGACTATGCGCTTTTGCTTCTCTTTTTTATCCGGATCGCGCTCGACGAAGATGGGTTTTCTAGTCTTGGGGTCAAGCCCCGTGTAGTACATGAGTGCCGAGTAGGTCGACGGCGTGGGGGTAAAAATCTGTGCCTGCTCCGGATTCATCCGCAGCTCCTGCGTGGTAAAACGCTTGAGCTCCTGCATCTCCTTCTCACCGCATCCGGGGTGGGCGGCGATCAGATAGTAGGTGAGAAACTGGTTTTTGCCCTCTTCCTTATTAAGCTTGTCGTAGAGCTTTTTAAAATCGATCAGGCTCTGTTTGCCCGGTTTGCCCATGAGCTCAAGCACGCGGTCATCCGTATGCTCCGGAGCCACCTTCATCTGGCCGCTGATGTGATGTTTGACCATCTCTTTGAGATAGGTGTAGCCCTGCTGCCTGTCGGCAGTAATCAGGTCGTAGCGCACGCCGGAGGCGACAAAGGCTTTTTTGACCCCTTTGGCGTTTCGCACCTGGCGCAGCAGGTTGATGTTGCGGGTGTGGTCTACATGCATCACCTTGCACAGGCGCTCGTGATCGACGCAGCGCTTCTCGTCGCAGGTCCCTTTTTTGAGTTTCTTGTCACACTCGTAGCCGTACATATTGGCCGTAGGGCCGCCCACGTCGGCGATGATCCCTTTGTAGTCCTTAAAAGCCGTAAAGCTCTCCGCTTCCTTGACAATGGACGCTTCGCTGCGCGTCCGGATCGTGCGCCCCTGGTGGACCCCGATGGCGCAGAAGTTGCACTCGCCCCAGCAGCCGTGGTGGGTGGTGATGGAGAACTTGATCGTCTCCTGGGCTCTTACGGCTCCCTGCATGGCGTAGTAGGGGTGGACTTCCCTCGTAAAGGGAAGCTGGGCAAAGCTGTCCATCTCCGCTTCGTCCGGATAGTCTGCCGGCGGGTTTTGCACCAGATAGCGGTTGTCCACGGCTTCGCAAAGCCCCTGGGCAGAGATGGGGTCGTTGTTTTGGTAAAAGGCGTCAAACTGATCGATCAGGCGGTTTTTATCCCGGCTGACCTCATCGTGGGAGGGGAGTTGAAGGTAATCAGCCCTGGGTTCTTTGGCAATATAGCACAGGCTCCGGAGCGGCTCCGGAGACTCGCCTTTGCTCAGCGCTTCGGCCAGGGCGAGAATGGGCTTTTCCCCCATGCCGTAGATCAGGTAGTCGGCCTTGGCGTCGAACAAAATGGGTTTGCGCAGCTTATTGGACCAAAAATCGTAGTGGGTGATGCGACGCAAGGAAGCTTCGATGCCGCCCAGTACGATGGGTACCGTCTCTTTAAAATGGCGGCGGATCAGGTTGGTGTAGACCAGCACCGCCCGGTCGGGGCGGCGGGTGTTTTGGCCGCCGGGGGTGTAGTCGTCGGTTTTGCGGAACTTCTTTGATGCGGTGTAGTTGGCCACCATGGAGTCCACGCTGCCGCCGTTAACACCCCAGAAGAGTCTGGGTTCGCCCAGGCGGGTGATATCCTCCGGATTCTCCACATCGGGCTGGGCGATAATGCCCACCCGATACCCCGCGCGCTCCAGCACGCGGCCGATGACAGCGGTACCGATATAGGGTGAGTCGATGTAGGTATCGCCGCTGACGATAATCACATCGCACGCATCCCAGCCGAGCTTGTCCATCTCGGCTCTGGTGGTGGGGAGAAACACGGAGGCATGCCTTTTGTTTTTCGCGTATTCTAACACAGATACGAAAGATCGCCTAATGGCATGCCAACCCACCAAAAAACCACAACCGGTTGCTATAATTCCCTATTCTTCTTCAGGAGCCTTCATGCGTTTTCATCTCTACCTTGCCCTTACGATACTTCTGCTTTCCGGATGCGGCAACGACGGAACCGTCACCACCCCTCCGGAGGATCCGATTGATGATAAAACGCTCCTGACCTCGGCCAACGCGGCGGACCTCACCTACCGGGCGCTTAATTTCGACCCCGTCTCCTACACGGGCAACCTGGTCAATATCGCCAATAGCGGCGCAGCCTACTGCACCCTAAGCGGCGGCATGTCCGTCACCACTGCCGACGGCAACCACACCCTCACCTTCAGCGCCTGCCAAAGCGATGCAACATATATCGACGGCACCCTTGTTTATACCGACCTCAACTGGTCCGGATACGACGAGGCCCGCTACTACGATGCCAACCTCACGATTCAAAGCACCGGCTGGCTGGAGTATAACCTCAGCGTTTTGGGAACCTTCTATCTTGCCAGCAACGTTGACGGCGACTGGAACGTCACGGATATGAATCTGGAGCACACCTACGCAACCGGCAGCAAGACCACCACAAGCCACCTGCGTGACGTCTATCTCACGGGGCTAGGCGACTCCAGCCAACACTTCGGTGGGGAATATGCCGCCGAAGAGATCAATGCCACCGCCACCACGAAGGTGAGCTATACGATGGCGGTTGTCCTCACCACTATGGCGTACTACGACAATTACCCCAAAACGGGCAGCGTCACCCTTACCGGCAAAACAACGCAGCAGCTTACAACCGTCTTTGACGGGGGCTACACCGGAGGTACGGACGTAACCGTGCATCTGGGTTCGCTTCCACTCTTTAGCGGCACCTATTACGATTTCAATCTCTGGCTGGTTCCTTAGCCGTAGATTTACCTTCCCGTGGCATACTATTCGTAAATCTTTCAAGGAGCTTCCATGCGCCGTGCGCTCTACTCCCGACCTTTCCGTATCTGGCACTGGCTCAATGCCCTGGTGATCCTGGGGCTGCTCGCCACCGTGCTGCTGCGCAAGACCTTTCTCAGCTACAAAACCAACGCCGTGGTAATCCAGGACGAGCTGGCCAAGCTGGGCACCGACATCACCCTCGACGCCGCCAAGGCGATCGCCAAAACCATCCGCGAACCGATGTGGGAGTGGCACTATGTGCTGGGCTTTGTGCTCGCCGCCCTGCTGATCCTCCGGATCGTGCTGCATTTCAAAGAGCGCACCATGCTCTTTTTCGCCAAGGTCAAACGCGCCCCTTCGATGCACAAAAAGGGGATATATACCCTTTATGGGGCACTGTATGCTTTTGTCTCCTTTATGGTGCTTTCGGG
>QKHD01000176.1 GCA_003250175.1 Helicobacteraceae bacterium | reverse complement strand
GACGCCTGTTTTATTATCAATCTGGCTTTTCTTAAAGGTATTGAGCGCCTGAGCGCCGATACGACTGTCTATTCCGTATTGGATATTTAAGCGATGTACATTCCCAAACCCTCTCCCCACGATCCCGATAAAAACGGTCACTTCGACCTGCACGGCGGACGCTACGTTCCTGAAACCCTGATGCCCCTGCTTGAAGAGCTGGAGGCCGAATACGCCAAAGTCCGTCAGGACGAAGGTTTCTGGAGCGAAGTGCATGCTCTGCTGAATGATTATGTCGGCCGACCTTCACCGCTCTATCATGCACAAAAGCTCTCCGATGAGCTGGGAGCCACTATCTACCTCAAGCGTGAAGACCTCAACCACACGGGGGCGCACAAGGTTAACAACACCATCGCCCAGGGCCTGCTGGCCAAACGCATGGGTAAAAAGAAAGTCATCGCCGAAACAGGGGCAGGGCAGCACGGCGTTGCCACGGCAACCATCGCGGCACTGCTGGGTCTGGAGTGCGAAGTCTTCATGGGTGCCAAAGACGTGGCGCGCCAGCAGCTGAACGTCTTTCGTATGGAGCTGCTGGGTGCCAAGGTGCATCCGGTGGAGAGTGGTTCCAAGACCCTAAAAGACGCCATGAACGATGCCATCCGCCACTGGGTGACCAATGCTAGGGATACCTTCTACATCATCGGAACCGTTGCCGGGCCGCATCCATACCCCATGATGGTGCGGGATTTCCAGGCGATCATCGGGTACGAAGCCAAGATGCAGATCCGGGAAAAGACCGGCAAGCTGCCTGATTACGTACTGGCCTGTATCGGTGGAGGGAGCAATGCTATCGGCATGTTTGCCCACTTTATTGATGAGCCGGGGGTGCAATGCATCGGTATTGAAGCGGGTGGCCTGGGTGTCGATACGGACAAACACGGTGCCAGCCTTGAAAAAGGAAGCCCCGGCGTTCTGCATGGACAGATGAGCTACCTGCTTCAGGATGAAGACGGGCAGATTCTTGAAGCCCACTCAATCTCCGCAGGTCTTGACTACCCCGGCATCGGTCCGGAGCACAGCTACCACCACGATCGCGGTACCGTCAAGTATGACAACATTACCGATGGTGAAGCCCTGGATGCTTTCGTGTGGCTCAGCCGCGCCGAGGGGATTATCCCGGCATTCGAAAGTGCCCATGCTGTCGCCTATCTGAAAAAAATGGGTGATACCATCAAAGGCAAAACAGTGATCGTCAACATCTCCGGACGCGGCGACAAGGATATGATCCAGGCCAAAGAGATTGTCGATCTCACCAAATACGAATAAAAAGCAGGGTTAATTGTGGAAGAACTCCTCATAGAACTCATTAAAGAGTACGGCTACATCATTCTCTTCCTCTGGAGTATCCTGGAAGGGGAGATGGGCCTGATTATGGGAGGTCTTCTCTGTCATACCGGTGACATGACCCTGGCTATCGCCATTGCGGTGGCCGGTTTTGGGGGCTTTGTGGGCGACCAGATCTACTTTTATATCGGCCGCTATAACAAGGGCTACATCCAACGCAAAATGGTCTCCCAGCGCCGTAAATTCGCCCTGGCGCACCTGCTTTTAAAAAAATACGGCTGGCCGATTATTTTTGTCCAGCGTTTTCTCTACGGTCTGCGCACCGTGATTCCCATCTCCATCGGCTTGACACGCTACAGTGCGAAGATGTATGCTTTCATTAATTTCTTGAGCGGTTTCGTCTGGTCAAGCATTACCATTGTTCCCGTCTATATCTATGGTGAAGAGATTCTGGGCCTTTTTGAGTGGGCCAAGGAGCATTTTTACTTTGCCATACCCTTTGCACTGTTGATGTTGGGCGGGTTGATGTACTTTTTCCACGTAAAAACCAAGAAATAATCTAAGGAGCTATGATGAACTATAAAATTATTGATCAATCCATCCGTGATATCCAAGCCGACCTGGAACTGATTTTTGTACTAAAAAAAGACCTGGATGCTACCCATATCAGCGACAAAGCTGTTTTGGTGCGTATGAAGTTCGAAGGGGACGACGAAAGCATCGCCTACCTTCCGGAGAGCGGCCGTATCTACGCCGGCCTTGAAAATCCGACCTGGGATGTCGTTGCCGACACAGCCGCCGCTGCCATGAAAAAAGCCCTGTCAACGGACGCCAAAAGCCTCAAAGTGGCCTTTTACGGTGAAGCCACGCTTAAACCGATGATTGACGGCCTCGCCCTGGGTGCCTACACCTTCGATAAATACAAAAGCAAACAAAAAACTCCTTCCCTTGAGAGTGTTCTGATCGCTACCGAGGCTATCGGTGCCGCCAAACTCGGCGTTGCTTCCATGCAGAAAATTCTGGACGAAACCCTGACCGTGTGCGAGTCGGTCAACTTTGCCCGTGACATCATCAACTCCATTCCGGAGGAGGTGACTCCCGTACGTCTGGCGGAGATCGCCGAAGCGATGGCCAAAGAGTCCAAGATTGCCTGCAAGGTGTATGACGAACAATACCTGCTCGATAACGGTATGAATGCGTTTTACATGGTGGGGCGCGCCAGTGTCAACCCCTCCCGCCTGATTCACCTCAGCTATGCACCTAAAAACGCCAAGGCAAAAATTGCCCTGGTTGGCAAGGGGCTTACCTATGACAGCGGCGGCCTCAGCCTCAAACCCGGTGATTTCATGACCACCATGAAAGCGGACAAGAGCGGTGCCAGCGCCGTACTGGGCATTATCAAAGCCGTTGCCGCACTGAAGTTGGACGTGGAAGTGCATGCCATCGTCGGTGCGGCAGAAAACATGATCGGCGGCAATGCCTATAAACCGGATGACGTTCTTGTCTCCAAATCCGGAAAGACCATCGAGGTAAAAAATACCGATGCAGAAGGGCGCCTTGTCTTGGCTGACTGCCTCACCTATGCGCAGGAGCTCAAGCCCGATTTCATCGTCGATATGGCAACCCTCACAGGTGCCTGCGTGGTGGCTCTGGGTGAATACACCACCGGCGTCATGGGGCACAACGAATCC
>QKHD01000017.1 GCA_003250175.1 Helicobacteraceae bacterium | reverse complement strand
GACGACGAAACCATGGGATGACCTGCCCAAGGGGATTCACCAGATTGTCGTCGAATCCGCAAGCGAAATGCAGGAGAGTTTACAAGATGCCCTGAGAGAAGCCAAAAAGGGGGTGATGACCCAGGCAACCCTGATCGGAAGCAGCCGTCCGGAGCTGGTGCAAAAACGCCCCTACCTGCTGGCCGCCGCCGCCGTCAGCGACTACACCCCCGCCTTCGCCCAGTCGGGAAAACTGAAAAAACAGACGCTGGGCGAGAGCTGGAAACCGGAGCTCAAACTGGGCACGGATATTCTCAAAAGCCTGGATAAATCGGGCGTCTATGCCGTGGGTTTCAAGGCGGAGTTTGACCCCGCCACGGCCAACGCGTCGGCTATGGCGATGCTGACGGAAAAATCCCTCGATGCGGTCTGCCTGAATATTTTGGGTGATGACGTGGATTTCGGATCGGAAGCAAGCCGCATGGAGGTGCTCACCACCTCCGGAAGCGTCAGCCTGGAAAAAGCCCCCAAGGCGGTGATCGCCCGGGGGATTCTGGATACGATCCGGAAACTGGAAGGGTAATGGAAAACCTCAAACACCTCGCCATCATCATGGATGGCAACGGCCGCTGGGCCAAGGAGAAGGGCCTGACCCGGGTCAAAGGGCACGAAAAGGGTGCCGAGGTGGTGCGGGAGATTACCACCTACTGCGCCTCCGTCGGGATCGAGTACCTGACCCTCTACGCCTTCAGTACCGAAAACTGGAAACGCCCCAAGGCGGAGGTGGAGTTTTTGATGAAGCTGTTGGATAAGTACCTTGAACGGGAGCTGACAACCTATCAGAAAAACAACATCCGTTTTGAGACCATCGGCGATCTCAGCCGGTTTTCTAAAGCGCTTCAAAAGCGCATCGCATCCACCAAGGAAGCGACCAAAACCAACACGGCCCTGACCCAGGTGCTCGCCCTTAATTACGGGGCGCGGGACGAGATCACCAGAGCGGTCGTCAAGCTCTGCGCCAGCGGGGAAACGGTGAGTGAAGCAGCCATCGAAAAGCACCTCGACACGGCGGGCTTTCCGGAGGTGGACATGCTGGTGCGGACCTCCGGAGAGGTGCGGATATCCAACTTCATGCTCTGGCAGATCGCCTATGCGGAGTGCTTTTTTACGGAGACCCTCTGGCCGGATTTTACGCCGGAGGAGCTGGCAAAGCTGATCGAAGAATACGGGCAGAGGGAGCGGCGCTATGGCGGTCTATGAGGCGGTTTTTTTCATCCTTCTGGGGTTGGTGATGGGGTCATTCGGCAATGTGCTGATCGCTCGGCTGCCCAAGGGGGAGAGTATCGTCCGTCCCGGATCGCACTGCCCGAAGTGCCAGACCCCCATCAAACCCTGGCATAACATTCCGGTGCTCTCCTGGCTGCTGCTGCGGGGTCGCTGTGCCGCATGCGGCGAGGCCATCAGTATCCGCTATCCGCTGGTGGAGCTGGCGAGTGGCGTGATCTTTGCGGCCATCTGGTGGAAATCCGGAGCGTCGCTCTTTAGCATCATGGCCGCCATGAGTTTTTTCCTGCTTTTTATCCTCTCGATCATCGACCTGGAGTACACGGCGGTTCCCGATCATGTGAACCTTCCCGCACTCCTTTTCGCCCTGGCGTCGACGCCCTATTTTTTCCTCAATTTTGAAAATGCCCTGCTGCTGGCCGGCGGGATGGCGCTGCTGCGTTTTTTTGTCTCCTGGATTTTTCAAAAAGAGGCCATGGGAGAGGGGGACGTGATCGTCGCGGCGACCATGGGGGCCCTGTTGGGCGTGCAGGGTGCGCTGGTGGCGATCTTTGTGGGCAGTGTGATCTCCCTTCCGGTGGCGCTCTATGCCCGGTTTAAAGGGCGTGATCCGGAGATTCCCTTTATCCCCTACCTGGCCGCCGGGGCGTTGATCGTCTATCTCAGCACACCCTGGCTGGTGAATCTCTGGAGCGCATGATGCGGGCCAAGGCAGTTATCCAATACGACGGAAGCCGGTTTTACGGATTTCAGGTGCAAAAAGAGGGGGAAAAACACGTTCTGGAAACGGTCGTTTCCCGGATCGAAGCCCTCTTTAAAGTGCTGGGAATCGAGAGCAAAATCGAAGGCTCCGGACGCACGGATAGAGGGGTGCATGCCACGGGGCAGGTGATCGCCTTTGATCTTCCGGAGCACTGGAAAGATCTGGAGCGTTTGCGATGGATTGCCAACCAGAAACTGGAGGGTGTTGTTTTTCGCTCCATTAGCAAAGCTCCGGAGGGGTTTGACCCCAGACGCCAGGCGAAGGGGCGGATTTATCGCTACCTGCTGACGACGGAACCGAAAAACCCCTTCTGGGCGGACTATGTGCATTTTGTTCCCGAGATCGATCCGGAGACAATCCGGAAGGGAATGAAGCTATTTGAGGGGGAGCACGACTTCGTCTTTTTCCGCAAATCCGGAAGCGACGAGCCGACGACAGTGCGGCATATCCTCAACACCCGGTTTTACAAGCACGACAAGTTCTGGGTATTGCACTTTGAGGGGACGGCATTTCTGCGTTCGCAGATCCGGCTGATGGTTGCCGCTTTGCTGGAACTTTCTAATGGTACGATTTCTGCTTCACAACTGCAAGAACAGATCGATGCCAAGAAACGCTATGTTTCTAAACCGGCCCCGGCGAGCGGGTTGTATTTGGCGAAAATCAAGTATTAAAGGGTAGCCTTGAGAGAAGTTTTGCGCAAACTTCGTTTTTTGTTAACAAAACGGGATCGGCAATATCTGTATTTTTTATTATTTTTCTCTTTGGTAATATCACTAATAGAAACGGCAGGCATTGGGGTGATTATGCCCTATATTAGTCTAGCAAGTGATTTTACGTTGGTGGAAAAAAACACCTACCTGAAGGCTATTTATCAATGGCTAAACTTTGAGGATATCCCAAGTTTTGTCATGGTATTGGGTTTTGGACTGATCCTTTTTTACCTTTTCCGAAGCATCATGAACCTACTTTATCAGCATCTGCTTGTCCGTTT
>QKHD01000107.1 GCA_003250175.1 Helicobacteraceae bacterium | reverse complement strand
CGACCCCGTTACCCGGATCGAAGGCCACGCCAAGATCACCATTGACCTCAACGACCAGGGCGGGGTGGACAACGCCCGCATTCACGTGATCCAGTACCGAGGGTTTGAAAAGTTCTGCGAAGGGCGCCCCTTTACGGAGATGCCGGGCCTGACAGCGCGCACCTGCGGAATCTGCCCCGTCAGCCACCTGATCGCTTCGTCCAAAGCGTGTGACGTGATTTTGGCGGTGCGTCCGCCCAAGGCGGGCCGCAACCTGCGCCGCATCATCAATCTGGCCCAGATTATCCAGTCCCATGCGCTCAACTTTTTCCACCTCTCCAGCCCCGATCTGCTCTACGGCATGGATGCCCCCAAGGAGGAGCGCAACATCTTTCACATGATGAAGACCCACCCGCAGATGGCCAAAAACGGCATCAACCTCCGGGCCTTCGGACAGAAGATCATCGAAGAGCTGGGCGGTAAGCGGATTCACCCCGGCTGGATCGTACCGGGCGGAGTAAGCCACGCCATTACGGAGGAGACCAAGGCGAGTATTCTTGCCCAGATTCCGGAGGCGCTGCGCATTGCCGAGGAGGCGCTGGAGTGGTATGTGGTCAACATCCACCGCTTTGAAAAGGAGATCGCCAGCTTCGCCTCCTACCCGTCGCTCTTCATGGCCATCGTGGATGAAGAGGGCAACCTGGAGCACTACGACGGCAAGCTGCGCTTTATGGACAGCGAGGGCAATATTCTCGCCGACCGGGTCGACCCCGCCTTTTTCCAAGACTACATCGGCGAAGCGGTGGAAGAGGACAGCTACCTCAAATCACCCTACTACAAGCCCCTGGGCTACCCCCAGGGGATGTACCGGGTCGGGCCGCTGGCACGGCTCAACGTGGCCAAGGCGTGCGGCACGCCCAAGGCCGACGCGGCGCTTAAAGGGTTTAAAGCCCTTAACGGCGGCAAGCCGGTGCTCAACTCCTTCCACTACCACTACGCCCGCCTGATCGAGATCATCTACGGGATCGAGAAGATTCAGGAGCTGCTGGAAGATCCGGAGACCCTCTCCGATAACGTCCGCGCCCACGCCGGGGTCAACCGTCTGGAAGGCACCGGGTGCTCCGAGGCACCGCGCGGTACGCTCTTTCACCAGTACAAGGTGGACAAAAACGGGGTGATCCGCAACGTCAACATGATCATCGCCTCCGGAAACAACAATCTCGCCATGAACGCGGGGGTCAAACAGGTGGCCCAGACCTTTGTGGACGGCAACAACATCACCGACGGTGCGCTCAACCGCGTGGAGGCGGTGATCCGCTGTTTTGATCCGTGCCTGAGCTGTTCGACCCACGCCCTGGGCGTCATTGCCAACCGGATCGAGATCCGCAACGCCTCCAAAGAGGTGATCCAGACCATCCGGCGAACCTGACGTGACGCTGGTGGTGGGATACGGCAACACCCTTCGGGGCGAAGACGGTTTTGGAATCGAAGTGGCAAACCTGCTGCAGCACAAAGCTCCGGAGGTGGTGGAGGTTGCAACCCTGCACCAGCTCATTCCGGAGCTGGCCCTGCGGATAAGCGAAGCGGGGCGGGTGATCTTTGTCGATGCCGCCTGCGGGGCTCCGGAATACGCCCTGGCCGTTCCCCTGGAAAATCCACACGATACCCTGTCGCACCACCTGACACCCCAGGAAGTCGTTGCCATGTCGCGGCTGCTCTATGACTGGCGGGGAGAGTGCCTGCTCTTTTCCATGATGAGTCTCTCCTTTGATTGTATTGCCGATCCGGAGCGCTACCATGCATGTGTCGAGGCAACGGCAGGGCAGATTCTTGCGGGAGAGCGTGCCTGATGCGGCGGTTGCAAAAGCATCTCAGTATCACGGGCCGATTGCTGCGTACCATGATCCTGATCGGTTTTGGCGGGGTAATCGCCCTCATGATTCTGGCCTATATCTTTATCGATATCGACCGCAGCATCGACGAGATCGCCCTGGTGCAGTCGAGCAACGAGATCAAGACCAAAAATGCCATCTTCGCCCAGTTCACCCGTACCCACGACAATATTATCGTTCCCCTGGCCAGGGAGCTGGGCCGATTGCTGGAAAAGCATACAGTTCTGCCACCAAAGCTCATCAGAGAAGAGGAAGAGGATTTTTACAGCATCATTCAGATCAACGGACAGATCATGCAGCTGCGCTACCTGGATGAGAAGGGCCGGGAGATCATCCGGGTCGAGCGGGACAACCCCTTTGGGGCGGTCTACTTTGCCAAGATTCTGCAGGACAAGAGCCACCGGGAGTATTTCTCCAAAACGGTGCAGCTGGCCCAGGGCGAAGTCTACCACTCCTCCATGGATTACAATATAGAGTTTAAGCAGATTAGCGAGATCCCGGTCATGCGCTTTGCCGCCCCGGTCTATGCGGATGGCAAGATTCGGGGTGCGGTGGTTGTGAATGTCTTTGTGCAGGCTCTGATCGAAATGCTGCAGCAGTCGGAGTTTTTTAACGTCTACATCATCAATCACGAAGGGCACTTTTTCCATAACCTGGGCAATGTCAGTCTGCTACCGCGGGCGCAGGCGGCCTTTACCCAGGGGCATGCCTACCACGACGATCGCTACCACCTGATCCGCCTCAAAGGGATTTCCGAACAGCCCAACTGGCTGCTGCTGGAGTTCAAGGAGGCGCTCATTACCCGCGAAGCCAAGCATGTGGGGCGCTATATGTTTTTGACGTTGGTCGTTTTTATCGTGCTTTTTGTTCCCATCGCACTCTTGCTGCGGGAGTCCTACCTGGCCATTAAAATCTCCCGGGATGAGGTGCTGCAGCTGAACGAATCGCTGATGCAGCGGGTCGAAGAGGAGACGGCCAACCGCCTTAAAAACGAGCGGATGATGATCCACCAGTCCCGTCTGGCGGCCATGGGGGAGATGATCGGCGCCATCGCCCACCAGTGGCGTCAACCCCTTAATGCCATCAATCTCACCGTTTACAATATTAAAGACAAATTCGAACGGGGCGAACTGGATCGGACCTTTTTTAA
>QKHD01000007.1 GCA_003250175.1 Helicobacteraceae bacterium | reverse complement strand
AAAACGGCGTTGGCACCCAGCTTGGAGTAGTTGTCCGTACCGTCGAGCTTTTTCATCAGGGCATCCAGTCCCGCCTGGTCAAACGGGGAGAGTCCCACCAGTTCGTCGGCGATGACGGTGTTGACGTTTTCACACGCCTTGAGGACACCTTTGCCGCCGTAACGCTTCTCTTTATCGCGCAGTTCCAGCGCTTCGCGTTTTCCGGTACTGGCCCCGCTGGGTACGATGGCGTTGGCGGTGGTACCGTCACTCAGACTGACTGTCGCTCGAACCGTCGGGTTACCCCGGGAATCCATTACCTCGTCGGCAAAAATGTTGTCAATATAGATCATTCGATTTCTTCTCCTTCTACTTCTCTAAGATCATCCAGGTCCGGAAGTTCCACGCCCATGGAGTTTTTGATTGCGGCTTCAATCTCCTGGGCGACTTCCGGGGTCTCTTTCAAGAAGGCCTTGGCCTTCTCTTTGCCCTGACCCAGCTTGCTGTCTTTGTAGCTGAACCAGGTGCCGCTCTTGTCGATAATGTCCATTTTGACACCGTAATCGATGAGCTCACCCTCTTTGGAGATCCCTTCACCGAACATGATATCAAACTCTGCCTGCCGAAAGGGCGGTGCCACTTTGTTTTTGATAACTTTGGCTTTGACACGGTTACCGATTGACTCCTCGCCCTGCTTGAGGGTCTGGATTCTTCGGATGTCGATCCGCACGGAGGCGTAAAACTTCAGGGCGTTCCCGCCGGTGGTCGTTTCCGGAGAGCCGTAGCCCATCATCCCGATCTTCATACGGATCTGGTTGATGAAGATGATGGTGGTGTTCATCTTGTGAACCACCCCGGTCAGCTTACGAAGAGCCTGTGACATCAGACGGGCCTGAACGCCCACCTGGGCATCGCCCATGTCCCCTTCGATCTCGCTTTTGGGTGTCAGTGCGGCGACGGAGTCGATGACGATCAGGTCAACCGCGCCACTTCGTGCTACGGTTTCGACGATATCAAGGGCCTGTTCGCCGTAGTCCGGCTGGGAGACCAGCAGGTTGTCGATGTCGACGCCGAGGTTTTTGGCATATTTGACATCCAGGGCGTGTTCCGCGTCGATAAAGGCGCAGGTACCGCCCTTTTTCTGGGCTTCGGCAATAATCTGCAGGGTGAGGGTGGTTTTACCGGAGCTCTCCGGACCGTAGATTTCAATCATCCGTCCCTTGGGAACCCCGCCGATTCCCAGTGCCATGTCCAGTCCCAGTGAACCCGTGCTGATCGCTTCGATCTCCTCGACCGGCTTATCTCCCAGACGCATCAGCGTCCCTTTTCCGAAAGTCTTGTCAATCGCTTTTAAGGCGGAGTCTAACGCCTTTTTTTTGTTATCATCCATGGTGTTTCACCTAGTCGTTTATTTACAATATTGTACCGCCCGGTCACTAATATTGCAGTTAAACGGATTCTAAACTGCCCGCTCCTATTTGGATAAAAAGTTGACAAAATGACAACTTTTTTCTTTGACACCGCACCTTGACCTAAGCTACAATCCCCTTCATCATATACCGCAAAGGGATGTCATGGATTTTTTTATCAACCTCTGGGATCTCTCCCTCAGCCTTGCCCCTTATCTGCTGCTAGGCTCCCTCGCCGCCGGTCTGCTGCACGTCTGGCTTCCGGAGGACTCCATCCGCAACCATCTGGGCAGCCGAAGCTACGGCAGCGTGCTTAAGGCGGCGCTCTTTGGGATCCCCCTTCCCTTTTGCTCCTGCTCGGTCGTTCCCTTTGCGGTCTCCTTAAAACGCTCCGGAGCCAGTGACGGGGCGGTGGTCAGTTTTCTCATCGCCACGCCTATTACGGGGGTCGATTCCATCGCCGCCACCTACGGGGTTTTCGGCTGGGTCTTTACCCTTTACCGGGTGCTGACCTCCTTTGTGATGGCGATTATGACAGGGGTTCTGGTCAACTTTTTTGCCACGCCTGTTGCCATCAGCTTGGCTCCGGAGGGCGAGACGGTTGAGCTAAAAAGGGCCTCCGGATTTTCCCTCAAAAAGGCTCTGGATTATGGCTTTAACACTGTATTCAAAGATATCGCCCGCCCCCTGGCCGTGGGGATCGTTTTGGGTGCGGCGATTATGAGTTTTGTCCCTGCCGAGTGGGGGAGTCTGGCCGCCAAATACTACCTCCTTGCCTACGCGGCGGTTTTGCTGATCGCGCCGCCTCTGTATATCTGTGCCACCAGCTCCATTCCCGTTGCGGCGTCGTTGGTGGCCGTGGGCTTTCCGCTGGGAGCGGCCTTTGTACTGCTGACCGCCGGGCCCGCGACCAGCACGGTGACCATGAGTGTCATTTTCCGCCACTTTGGCGCCAGGGTATTGGCGATCTACCTTTCGGTTATTATCCTCAGCTCGCTTGCTTTTGGAATAGGACTGGATATGCTGCTGAGCGGATGGATTCCGGAGCCTGCCTCCTTGCTTCATCTCCATGAAACGTCGGGGCTGTTGATGCAGGGATGGGGAGTTTTGTTTGCGGGGGTTTTGGCCTATTACCTGATCATCGAGCCGTTACGACCCAAGAAGAAAAGCAGCTGCTGTTCTGACAGCTGCGGGTGCGGCCATTAAAGCTCGACGATCAGTATGGGATCGCGGTTTAGATCCATATCCCAGCGGTCCGGTTTTTTGATGAAAATATAGTAGAGCGTGAAAAAGAGTATTCCCAGATAAAAGACGGGCAACACGGCAAAGGCGATGATGGCCGCTCCGATGTTGAGGTGCTTGTGGGTAACCACCAGGGTGGTTTCGGTTTGGGTTTCGATGCGGTATTGGTTGAGGGTGAACATGCGGGCGAGGTGTTCGATTTTTTCATGATTGTTCCGGTCGCTCCGGATCACCTCATCGATGAAGGCTTCGGTGATGGCACGGTTTTTTCGCCGCAGTTTCCGGTCGAAATAGTAAAAGAGAATCCCGATGGGCAGGGCCAAAAATAAAACGACCTGTGTCATAAAGTCTCCCAATAAAAAATATAACCGTGGGCTAATTTTAACTTTTTTTAGTAGGAT
>QKHD01000115.1 GCA_003250175.1 Helicobacteraceae bacterium | reverse complement strand
AGCTTTCGACTCCGTCATTGAGATATCGGCCAAAAGATCGCACAGGTCAACGGGGCGAACCTCGCACTCCAAAAAGAGCTCTTCTTTGATATAGCGACCCAGCATATCACCGGTATGGTTGCCGTTACGGCTGCCATCATAAACGACGGCCCGCTGGATGAATTCGCTTTTGTAAAAGCTACTTTTGTAAAAGTCCTCCACGGAGTTATGCAAAAACTCGCACAGGAACTGATCTTTTCGGGTAAAGAGGGATTCCGCCGGTTCTTCCGGTTCCAGCTCCAGCTCTTCATCGTCGTCGGCATCGAAGGATTCGATATTATCGAGCTCCGGAGCCTCCATGTCGTCCAGATCGTCCAGATCGTCCAGGCCCCCGTCAAAAATATCGTTATCGTCGATATCTTCGAGCTGAAGCACCTCTTCGATCTCCTCACTGTCCTTGTCCGCCTCTTTGATTACCTCGTCCACGTCATCCATAGCATCGAGCTCTTCGTCCAGGGCTACCTCGTCCTCATCCTCTTTGTAAAGGAAGTGGGCACTAAACAACAGCCCCTCATCGGAAAAGACCGTTACCACCGCATAGCTCGAGGTCGTGATGATAAAGAGCTGCTGCCCTTCGATCGCCCCGCGGCTTTTTAGAAGATAGTTGATGGCAATCTCCTGAGGGAAGATAAAATCGATCCCTCCGGCTTCACGGAAAAAGCTCTTAAGCTCATCAATGGCATAGACACTGCTGTAGGCCGACCACTGATTATCGACACAAACCTTCACGATGGAGTCGGTCTCGATATGCATACGGTGGTATTCACGCTCGTCGCAGGAGTGAATGGAACCGGCGTTGATGGTGGAGAGAAAGGTACTCACATAGGTGTGAGAGTGGCGTTTTTGAAGGGTATTGAGATACTTCACCATAATCGGCGGCATCTTGTCGCCGGCCTTGTCATAGACGCGGTCTTCGAGCGTGGTGCCGTTTTTGGAGACGAACTTGGTCCGGATATAGTATTTGTTGTCTTCGAAGATGATGGCAACATGGACTTTTTTAACCATCTTGACGATGGTGTCGCGCATGGCGTTAAAGAACCCCATCCTAGACCGCCCGGCGGGAAGAAAACGCTGCACGTGACAGAAAAACCGGTGCCGTGTCCTTGACTTTCATTCCGCTACCTATCTCAATCTTAATGGGTTTATGATATTGGATTTTCACCAAGCGTTTACTTAAAGAGTTTATCGCGGATCACCGTAATCTGTCGGTGTAAGCCACGTGCTTCGTCTTTGAGGTCGGTATTGATCAAGCGGTTGTTTTGATCCAGCTTGGCATAACTGGCCGTTGACACCTCCACGATCATCTTGATCCGGAGCATATCGGCCTTGGTAACCTCGTCTTGGTAGCTGATCTTATCAATAAAACCGAGATATTTTCGGGTCTCTTCGATGTATTTTTTCCACTTCAATGACTCCTCGGACTGTACCAGAACCGTAAAGGCCATACGGTTGTAATTGTTGAGATCATAGGCCTGCTGGGCCAGTTCGGTGGCAGTTTTATAATCGCCCTGGGCGTAGTGTTTTTTCGCTTCGGATGAAAGCAGAAAGGAGCGGTCCAAACTGTAGTACACATAGATGGCGGCAATGGAGAGAACGACGAGAAGTAAAAACGTGATTTTTGTCTTTAGCATGCGCGGACCAATTTGTCATGAATCAACTTTTTGGCCGCCTCCTTTTCCATTCCGTTGATGTCGAAGGGCTCGCTGGCATAAAAAGTGATGGTAGAGAACGGTTTGGGCAGATAGAACCTATCCCAGCTCTTAAACTGCCAAAACCTGGACGCCTCAATACTGAGTGCTATGATTTTACACTCCTGTTTCTGAGCAATCGCCACGATGCCGTCGGCCACCTCGTGACGCGGCCCCCTCGGGCCGTCCGGTGTAATGGCCAGATCGCTGCCTTCGCGCATTTTTTTAATGGCCTGCATCATCGCCTTTGCCCCGCCTCTGGTAGAAGAGCCCCGCACGGCATCCAGGCCGATATATTTCATGGTTCGGGCGATGTATTCCCCGTCACGGTGTTCGCTGATAATAATGTGAAGCTTCGGTTTGCCGCCGCGCAATACGTAGGCGTAGTACATGGGCGGAAGGGCCAGTTCGCCGTGCCAAACGGCCATAATGACCGGCTCTTCCGGCATCGTGCCAGAAAAGACAAAGTTTTTTTTGGAAGTCACGTAGATAAAACGCAGAAACAAAAACCCCAGTAGCGGTACGAGTACCAGCAGCATCTGTTCCTTGAAGCGTTTAAGCAATCAACTCCCCTTCTAAGGAACCCTTGTCCACACCGGTTACGCGAACGCGTTTGGTCAGCCCCAGCAGCTCTTCACTTCCGGAGATGGTGACGTTAAAAAAGTTGTTACTGCGGCCAAAAACCCTGCCGCCCGGCTTGAGCTCTTCAAACATGATCTCCAGCTCGCGCCCCATCTGGGCCTGCATGATCATCTTGTGCTGCTGGCGGTGGAGGTCCTGCAGGTATTGCAGCCTGGCATCCGCCACGGCGGTCTCCACCACATCGGTCATCTCCGCAGCCTTGGTCATAGGGCGTGGGGAGTATTTAAAGCTGAACATCTGCTCAAACTGCACCTGTTTGACC
The DNA here is from genome assembly GCA_003250175.1 of Helicobacteraceae bacterium. Taxonomy (GTDB): domain Bacteria; phylum Campylobacterota; class Campylobacteria; order Campylobacterales; family SZUA-545; genus SZUA-545. The sequence continues at coordinate 402 of QKHD01000115.1, read as the reverse complement.
ACATCGATGGTCTCGGCAAAATCCTCATCTGTCTCACCGGGAAAGCCGACAATGATATCGGTGCTGATGGTCGAGCCCGGCACCAGTTCACGCAGCTTGAAAGCTTTTTCCAGGAACCACTCCTTGGAGTAACCGCGCTTCATCGCCTTTAAAATCCGTGTTGAACCGCTCTGTAGCGGCAGGTGCATGTGCTTGGTAATCTTGGGGTTATGGGCAAAGGTCTCGATAAACTCGTCATCCGCATGGAGCGGGTGCGGCGAGGTAAAGTTGATCCGCTCGATTCCGGAGACCTCGCTGACGAGGTTGAGCAGTTTAGGGAAGTTAATCGGCTCTTCCTTGCCGCTGAAACGGCGTCCGTAGTTGTTGACGTTTTGCCCCAGCAGGTAGATCTCTTTGACCCCC
>QKHD01000099.1 GCA_003250175.1 Helicobacteraceae bacterium | reverse complement strand
AAGGAGCTGGGAATGTTCTCTTCGTTTTCCACATAGATGATGACGCTCTTTTTGGCTCGGGAGAGGAGCTTGTGGTAGAGGTCCAGCTGCAGGTTTTGCCGGTCGTTTCGTGTGGGCAGCCCGGCATGATGGCGGACGGCGGAGTTGAGGTAGAGGTCTTTTAGGTTCTCCTTGGGGACGAAGCCGTCGTTAAAGTCACAGACGATGACCCCCTCAAAGGCGACCCCGCGGCTCTCCAGAGCCCCCATGACCGTCACCTTGCCCCCTCCGGCGAGATCCGTCGTGACCTTGGACAGACGGCCCAAAAAGAGGTGCATCACCTCCGCAAAGGTGTGACCGGTAAGCTCCGGAAGAATCTTGGCCATCTGGTGCACCTGCTCCAGATAGGTGTGACGGATACCCGCATCCTCGATCTCACTGGCCCAGGAGAGGAGTTCGGTTTGCAGACTCTCCGGAGCCATGGGGTGGTCCCAAAGCATAGCGTAGCGCTCCGGAGTGAGGTTCAGTCGCTGGAGGCGCAGGGTGTTTTCGTGGCTGGCTTCCTGATGATAGGCGTAGAGAGCCTCCAGCTTGCGGTAGAGGGCCTGTTTGGCAAAGGGGGCACCCATGGCATAGTTGAAGTTGTCTTCGTCGTCATAGAGCCCCAGCGTGTGGGCAAAATCCTCATCGGGGAGGACGACGGCGATAGCCTCCGGAGCGATACCGTCACTTTCCACCATGTCGTGAATCGCCCGCTTGACCACGGCACTTTGAAAAAGCCGGGAGGGGGTTGGGTAGGCGGTGACGTCATAGGTACTCACCAGGGGCGTTTCGGAGACGATCTCCCCTGCCCCAAGTCGCAGGACATACTCCCGGTCAGCTTCCAGTTTTAATCCGGCAAAGCGCTCGTGCATTTTCTCCGTATGGGGGCTGGTTTGCAGATGCAAAAAGGTTGGGACAACGGCGGCGATCTTTTCCAGCAGCTCCACTTCGTAGCGGCTGAGGTAGCCTTCGAAATGCAGGTGGATGGCATCGAACTGTTTCAGGTAGCCTTCGTTGAGTGTGTAGAGGTGAGGTGCGTTGGTTCCGTCCACGTAGCCGCCTGCGTCCAACAGCTCGTGGTAACGGGATTGGAGGGTCTTTAAAACCGCCAGGTGGTTTTCATATTCGGCGTAGGTGTCGGCCCCTTCGATCATTTCGTAACTCACCCCTTCCTTGGCCAGCTCTTCAAAAAATTTCAAGATGGTGGGGGAGGATTTGATAAAGCGGAGAAAGTCCCGTTCGATTTTAAGAAGGTCGAACCCTTCGAAACGGGCGGCTTGACGGAGAAGAATATTGCGTTGGTCGTCGTCGATCTGACGGCGGTTGGGAAAAAGTTGGGCGCGGCGTTCAAAATCGTCGATTACCAGCATCTTCTCCAGGAGGCTCCCTCCCGGAGTGTGATCGGCGATATAGGAACGGATCGCCCGGTGCGTCACAAAGACGCGAAGGTTATTGGGCAAAAACGCCCCGCTCGGCATAACCGATAAATTCACCCGCGGCAACCCGCACGATGATCTTCCATCGGCCTGCCTGAGCAATGGTAAAAGGCTTCACACGGTAAACACCGTTGCCCACCTCTTCAACCTCCAGCGTTTGGTCATACTTTCCGGTCTCGTACCGGGTCAGCAGTACGGTGACTTTGACACCGTTGACATTATCACCCTGTTTGGCCGAGAGGATCACATCAAACTGAACCGGTTTCTCCGGAGCAAAGGCGTGCTCAAAGTAGACCTTCTCGCCGTTTACGCGCATGGTTTCCACCGGCTCGCTGCTTAGGGGTGTGGTTTTGATGGCGATGGCGTAGTGCTTGTCAAAGGTGCCCTGGGCCTCAACGATGTCGTTGTACTCTTTATCGACCTGTTGATAATCCATCAGATAGACATTTTCTTTATTGACGGGTACGTAAACTAGGGAGATGTAGAGAATCCCAAAGAGCATAATCGCCAAAAAGATAAAAATTCCGATGATACTAAGGGGCCAGCTTCGGCCGCTGTTGCTCTGGCTCATGCGTTTCCTTTGCTTTTTTTATTTTGATAGTAGGCATAAAAGAGTGCTGCACCTGTCAGAAGAAGAAGGATTTTAATGACAACGGTCAGGCCGTCGAAGAAATCTTTACTCCCGTTTCCGACGCTGCTCTCTAACACAATATTCTGGCTGGCAGCCAGCTGATCCATCGCTTCGGCCATACCGTTGAATACAGCGGCGGAATACTGCTGCTGGAGAGAAATATCTTTTCGTTTTTCAACCAGAATGGGAATGATGTAATCGTCCAGAATTTCATCTTTATCGATAATGGTGGCGACATCGGCACTCATGCCCATGTCGATCTGGTGATCATCGGCCGCAATGACCAGAAGCAGGAAGCTGCCTTTTTGCGTTTCGCTCTCTTTTTTTGTGTAATCGGTAATGCTCTCTCCGGAGAGGGTTTTTCGGGCAATAATGTAGACGTTGATACCGGTTTTTGAACGCAGTTCACCGGCCATTTCGTCCAGTTTGGGAATCGCTTTGTCCATAATGATGGATTCGTTTTGCAAAATCAAAGAATCTGAGGAGACCAGTAAGAGGGGGAAAAATAGTGATAATAACAGCTTTTTCACGAAAGCTTCCTTCAAGCAAGATGCAAGAATTGTACAGAGTTTCGCGTTATAGTTTAATGAAGATTTTTGAGAAGTGACGGGGGAAATCCCCCGCCTAGATTAACCAACGTAAAGGTGGTTAGATGTCAATACAGACCACAAAGTGATTGCCGCCAGGATAACCAACCCGATTGGGATCAGCAGTTCAAGAGGTTTATGTTCACCCATTGTTTAACTCCTTTTGCGCAATTAGTTTTTTTCGATCTGATATTTAGCATTATCGCTGCTAAACATCTTCACGTCATGGAGATTTTTGATCTCATATGGCTTGTCAGCATTTGCTTGCTGAGTAACTACTGCTTGGTAGCCGAGGAACCCGACAATACTAAGCAGAAGGGCAGTTGCGATCAAAAGACCGGCAATTCCGTTCAATCCAAACATTTTATCCATTATTGGCCTCCTTGCTTGCTGAGGGAGAATACGTACGTCGCAACAGCTTTATACTGAATAGCGGACATCGTTCCCTCTTGTTCAAAGGATGGCATAACACCGATTTCGCCTTTTTTACCGGCACGGATTGCGGCTTCAATACCTTCAACACCATAGAACTGATACATAGGATCAGTCAGGTTCTGTGCTTTGCCGTCCATACCGTCAGCGGTAAGACCGTGGCACATAGCACATTTGGCGAGGAAGATACTTTCACCCATAGCTGCCAGTTTGGCATCATCGATGTTCGCCCATTTGCTTTCGAACTTCGCTTTATACTCTTCATTTTCCTGATTCCATTCACCCAGTTGGGAGTAGGAGTTAACAGGATAACCGATCAGATAGTACCAACCGGCCCATACAATCAGAAGAATGGTAACTACCGTCCAACCGGTAGGCAGGTCATTTTTATATTCACCAATACCGTCCCAGTTTTCTTCAGCAAGTTTACCTTCTGACTTTTCATTCTTGATCTTTTTATAGTAAACCCATACTACATAGAATGTAATGAGGACTACCGCGAAAAAACCAATACCACCTAAGATATTAATCGTCTGGTTCGAGCCACCAAAGAGTTGCTCAATCATAGTCTGCTCCCTTCACCTTTTTAAAAGGCTGTTATTTGGAGGAGTCTTTCTCCTCGTCGTTTCTAGCCTCTAAGATTTGATCGTTTAGATCATCGTGAAGCGCAAGGTTGGAATACTTTTCGTAATCCATCCCACGCTTCTTCCCCTTATAGAGGTACACAATGTACCCATACAGGGCGATGACAAAGACCACGGTCATGCCGAAATACGCATAACCCTGGATCTCTCGAATCGTTTCCATTACTTACTTAAGACTGTTCAGGTATGCGATCAGGGCAACGATCTCTTTGATGTCGCCGTTTTCAAGTGCCGCTTTGACACCTGGATCTTTCATATCTTTCGCAATTTCTTTCGCTTCTGCGATCATCTCAGCCTTTGCTTCTGAGAAAGTTGCAGGAACGGTTGGGTTTCCTTCTTTGTTGTAAGGAACACCGAATACTTTCATGACAGTAACAGCTTCGTCAAACGCAGTTGCGATGTCGGCGCTGTTTGTAAAGTGCCATGGGTATTTAGGCATGATAGATCCGGCTACGATAGCCTGTGGATCTTTCATGTGGTTTTCGTGCCAATCTGTAGATCGGTAGTTACCTACACGGTGCAGATCGGGACCGGTTCGTTTGGAAGACCAAAGGAATGGACGGTCATAAGCATATTCACCGGAAAGTGAATAAGAACCATAACGGTCTGTCTCACTCTTAAACGGACGAATCAGCTGAGAGTGGCAGGACATACAGTTGTCTTTGATATAAACGTTACGGCCAGCCAGTTCAAGCATGGTGTAAGGTTTTTTACCAACAATAGGTCGGGAAGATTCTGCAAAGTTAGGCAGAATCTCAACAAGGCCGGCGAACGCGATAACGACGAACAGCACTACTGTAAAAAAGAAAGGGTTTTTTTCTAGCCAATGAAACATTTTCTCTTCTCCTTTACGCTGACATCGGTGTTTTATTAGCGGGTTCTTCAGTAAGTTCTTTGCCGACAGTCATGGTTTTATACATGTTGTAGCTAAAGATGAAGAAACCGATAAGGTACAGAAGACCACCAAGTCCACGGATAGCATAGTAAGGGTGCAGTGCATTTACCGTATCGATAAATGAGTATGCAAGGTTACCAAACTGATCCGTTGCACGCCACATAAGACCCTGGGTAATACCAGCGATCCACATACTTGTGAAGTACAGAACGATACCAACTGTCTGAATCCAGAATTGGATGTCAACCAGTTTTTTGGAGTAGATTTCACGTTTGAACAGACGTGGAGCCATGTGGTAAAGCGCAGCCATAATCATGAATGCAACCCAACCAAGAACACCGTCGTGTACGTGACCAACGATCCAGTCAGTAAAGTGAGCCAGAGCGTTTACAGATTTAATAGCCTGAATTGGGCCTTCCAGTGTGGAGAACATATAGAATGTAGAAGCCAGGATCATCAGTTTGATGATTGGATTCTCAGCGATTTGCTGCCATTGACCTTTCATGGTCAGAAGCATGTTGATCGCAGTACCCCAGGAAGGAAGAATCAGAACAACAGAGAAAACAGAACCGAAGGTCTGCATCCAGTCTGGAACTGTAGAGTAGATCAGGTGGTGACCGCCGGCCCAAAGGTAGACGAACATCAGTGACCAGAAAGAGTAAAGGGACAGTTTGTAAGAGAATACAGGCTGACCGGACTCTTTAGGCAGGAAGTAATAAATCAGAGCAATAATACCGGAGGTAAAGATGAACGCAACCGCGTTGTGTCCGAACCACCACTGTACAAGCGCATCATTGGTACCTGCATACAGAGAAACAGAGTGATACCACGCACCTACACCTTCGCTAACAAACGCTGTTGGAACAGCCAGGTTGTTGAAGATATAAAGCATCGCAATTGCAAGGAATGTTGCAATGAAGTACCAAAGGGAGATATAGATCGTTTTTTCACGTCGCACACCGATAGCACCAAAAATACTGATACCCCAGAGAACCCATGCTACTACAACAAGAATGTCGATAGGCCATTCGAGCTGGATGTATTCTTTAGATGTGGAAATACCCATCCAAAGTGTAACAACCGCAAGAAGCATGATAACGAAGTAAACCGCAAAGTGAAGTTTAGAGATCAACTTCAAGAAGGGATACTCGTTAAGGGATACTTTCAGAACCCGTTGAGAAATATAGTACCAACTTGCCCAAATACCACTAAGGGTAAATCCGTAGATAATACCATTGGTGTGGAGAGGTCGTAAACGTCCGAAGGATGAATACTCACCCGCGATACCATTCAAGGCTGGAAAAGCCAACTGTAAAGCGATGATTACACCTACCAACATACCGATAATACCGAATGCAATTGTTGTATAAGTGAACCATCTAGCCACTGTGTAGTCATAACTGACTGCCGTAGACTGCTGCATACACTGCTCCTTTCGCTAAGATAAATCTTCGCAGTGTCGTAAGATTATTCTAAAGAGCATTATATTTAACTTAAAACTATACCGGAGAAATTAGCTCCGATTTACATGGAACCAACTCAGTATTGGCCAGCGATTCTCCGCTTATAAAAGTAGAGGCTGATGGCAGCCCAGATGAGGGGAACGATCAGGAGAGAGAGGAAGGGGTGTTTTTCGCCGAAACCGTAGGTCAGGCCGAAATAGAACGAGGCAAGAACAATAATATAAACCGAGGAACGGTTCTTCTGAAATCGAGGGTTGAGCACCCCGATGGAAACAATCAATACCAATGAGATAAAGGGGAAAATACCGGTCAGGATGGCCGAGCTGAAATCCCGGGGATTCTCCTTTAGACGTTCAATCCAGTATCCGATGATGTCATAATAACTCAGCTGCTTGAGGCTCGATTTTTCATTTACCTTCATCTCCTCAAAACGAACCTGCTTGATCCCGTCTTCATCGATAGTGTAGGTCTCCCCATCTTCCAAGAGCAGGTTAAAATAACCCTTGGTCTGCAAAATGGCGCCCTTTTCTGCCCGGATAAAAAAGTCCTTGGTGTCCTGTTTGGAGAATAAAACCAGCTGCTCGTAGGCACGGTCGCCTACCTTTTTCTCCACGTGCAGCATCCAGTTGCCAAACTTCTGGCCATATTCACTGGGACGCAGGTTTAGCTGCGAGGTATCCCGCTTTTCGTAGATAATCTCCTTGGAAACCAGCTTGGCCTTGGGCTTAAGCCAGAGCCCCACAATAAGCAAAATCGCCATCATGATTGTTGCGATAATGGCCAGCGGGCGGATGATCCGCCAGATATTTCCCTGCAAGGCAAAAAAGACGATGAGTTCCAGGTCAAAGGAGAGCTTGGAGAGGGCAATGATGGCAGCGGCAAAAAAGGAGATGGGCAGCGTATACATCAACAGCTCCGGAACATAGCACATGTACAGCTGCATGATCTCGAAAAAGCTGACCTTCAGGTGGGAGGTCTGGACCGCGATCTGAATAAAAAAAGTAATGGAAATAATAAGAAAAAGTGCGGGAAATATGGGAAAAAACGATTGCCCGAAACTTCGAATCAGATAGCGGTCAAAAAGCTGCATGGGTTAATAAAAGTCGACGGGCGGCTTGTCGTGGGAGAGGGCCAGAAGCTCCCGGTCGTCGGTGTGTCTGGTGTAGATAAAGACCGAATCAAAATCATCCAGATCATAGGCCTGGTGGATTCTCCGGATCCGCTCGCTCCCACGGCACTCGCAGGGGTCAAAATTTCCGCTCAGAACCCCCTCTTTGGCTTCGACCTCGGTGGCAACCACGGCGACCCCTTTGTTTCTGGCCCACGGCGTCAGCCAGAGACTCAGCCCACTGGAGATCATCACCACTTCATGGTGCCGCTCCAGGTGCCAGCGGATTTTCTGATGGGTCTGGCGGTCGATGATTTTGGGCAAGACTTCCAGGGAGTAGCGCTGGGCTTTTTCCTCTAAAAGAGCCTGGGGCTTGTTGGCAAAGAGGTAGTGAAAGGCCCGTTCGTGCAGGCTTTTGAATTTAACAATATGCAGTGTCTGCAGCCACATCAAGGGCCGAAAAAGCATCCGGACAAACCACATTTTTCGCTTTCCGACCGCATAGGAAAGAAACCGTACCGGGGTTTTTTTGGATAGGACAACACTGTCAAAATCGACAAAAACAATACCTGTTTTGCGCACGCGCACTCCTCGAAAATATTTAAGAAAATCGGGCGGTACAAACCGCCCTAAATGAATGGATAATTAGGCTGCGTAGAGATAAAGAAGAACCAAAATCACAGCAGAAGTAAGAATAGCCTGGTACTCTTTATTGCGTGTCCACCAGACGCTAACCTGCCACTCGCCCTCAAACGCCTCTTTAAAACGGCCCAGTTTATAGGGGATCAGGCGGGGCGTTTCGGAGAAGAAACGGTCAAACTCCGGATCGTCCTTGAAAATTCTCCGGATATCGGACTCTTCGCGTTTAATAACGGGAATATAGAGCACCAGGGAAAGAATCGCAAGTACGATAAAGGTCAGCCAGTCACCGATCACGATCAAAAATCCGATGGTCAACAGCATGGAACCCAGATAGAGGGGGTTACGGCACAGGGCGTAAGGGCCTTTGGTGGAGAGACGGTTGTTTTTCATCAGCATCCCAGCACTCCAGCTCCGGATAAACAGACCCAGAATAATCAGGGCGATTCCGACCAGTCCGCATGTGGAATCAAGGGGGGTGATGGTGATTTTTCGGTAGAAGAAGTCTACATAGATCAACGCCAGAGTTACCGTGAGGGTAACGGGCACCCGAATCTTAATGAAGTTGATCATTTTTTGCCTTTTGTTTTGGCCGGATTATACAACACTCCGGTTAAAACTGGTTATTGGCCTTCAGACGCTGATACTCCGGACACTCCCGGCTTAACACCTCTTCCCGATCCATGCAGACCACCTTACCGTGGCGCAGGACGGCGATCTTTTCCGCATCTTTGACGGTGCTCAGGCGGTGGGCGATGACAAAGGTGATCCGCCCGTGGCGGAGCCGTTCGAAGGCCTCCTGGATCAGGGCTTCGCTCTTGTTATCCAGTGCGCTGGTGGCTTCGTCGAGAATGAGCAGTTTGGGGTTTTTATAGATCGCCCGGGCGATGGAGATGCGCTGGCGCTGCCCTCCGGAGAGGTTGACCCCCGCTTCGTCCAGAACCGTATGAATTCCCTCCGGAAGTTCCGATACGAACTCCCACGCATTGGCCTCTTTAAGGGCATGAACCACCTGTTCCTCATTAATCTCCAGACCGTAGGCCACGTTGGCGGCAATGGTATCGTTGAAGATAAAGACGCGCTGGGTGACAAAGGCGATGTTCTGACGCAGGGACTCCAAATTGTACTCCCGGATATCCGTTCCGTTAATGAGCAGCTGCCCGCCGCTCACGTCATAAAAACGCACCAGCAGGTTGACCAGCGAGGTTTTTCCGCCGCCGCTGTCCCCCACCAAGGCCACGGTTTCGCCCAGATTGGCCTCGAGATCGATGCCTTTGAGGGCGGTTTTCTCTTCGTAATTGAGTATCACGTTTTCAAAGCGGACCGTATCGATGCGCTCAACCGGAAGTTTCCCCTGGGGCTTGATCTCCGGACGCAGGTCCAAAAACTCAAAGACACGCTCCGCTGCCACGACGGCATCTTGCATCCGGTTGTAATACGACGTAATCATCTTGATCGGGGTAAAGAGCATAAACAAGGCAGCAATAAAAGAGAAAAAGGTTCCCACGGTCATGGTGCCGTTAAGGACCTCGTGACCGCCCACGATGACCACCACCGCCCCGCCGATGGCACCTAAAATCTCCATCAGGGGGTTGACCAGTTCGTTGGTTTTGGTCGCCTTCATGGCGAGGCGGAAAAACTTCTCATTATCCTTTTCAAAGCGCTCGCACTCAAACCGCTCCGTCGTATTGGCCTTGACCATCTCGACGTTGTTAAAAATCTCCGTCAGCCGCGCCGTGATGTCGGCGATCTTCTCCTGGGAGGAGCGGGAGATGCGCTTCATCTTTTTAATCAGAATGGAGAGAGGATAGGCCGCCATGGGCATGACCACCAGGGCAAAAAAGGCCAGTTTGGGGCTGTGGTAGATGACCACGCCTAGTAGCGCCACGATGGTCAGGCTCTCCCGCAAGATCAGGGGAATCGCATCGGAGACCACGCTTTGAATCCGTGACGTATCGTTGGTAATACGGCTCATGAGCACCCCTTTTTGGGTGCGGTTAAAAAAGGCCATATCCATCTTCAGCAGCGTGCCCAGAAGCTCGCCGCGAACTCTGCGGATGATACTCTGCCCGATGTAGACCGTAAAATAGGCCTGGACGAACCGGCCGAAGCCTTTGAGGGTGTAGATGCCCACCAGAAGCGCCGGAAGCACATAGAAGAGGGTTTCGTCTTTATTGACAAAAATTTCGTCCATGATCGGCTTGATCATGTAGGTAATGCCGGCGGTTCCGGCGGCGACCATCACGACGCCGACCAATGCAAAGAAAAAATAGAGTTTGTAATCCCGCATATAGGGCCAGAAACGTCGCAATACTTCTTTCAAAATCGATCCTCTCTCGTAAATTTAGGGTTTGACCGCCAGGCGTTTGGCCACCTGGAGCGGCTCATGAACGCCGTCATCAAACAGCCCCAGCACATCCAGCATGACCGTTCCGTTACTCTCGGCCGGCAGATACGCCGTCACCGGCTCGATGTGCAGGCTGAAGCGGTAAAGGGTGTCGTAGCTCAGGTTCATATCACTAGGATTTTGGGAGCGCGCCGGATCGGCGCTCATCCATAAAAGAGCGTATTCTACCGAAGAGTTCATATAAAGCTGAAGCTGCATCCGGACGTGCTCGTCCGAGGTGCTTTTTGCATTGCTACCGCTCAGCTCCAAGGAGTAGATGGCAATGGTGGCGATCAGCACCAAAATTACCAGGGCATAGACAATCCCAAATCCCCGCCGCATCATCTGAGCACCGCCGCTTCACGGCAAAAAACGATCTTGCCGTTGATGCTGGTGACGGGGTTGCGCAGGCAGAGCTTGAGTCGCAAGAGCCCCGCCTCCGACTCGTTCCAGATTTCAAAACTCTCCACATCCGTAGCCAGGATATGGGCCCTGCCGTTGAATACATTCTGACCGTTCCAGGGGCGGAACCCTTCGATAAGCTGCAGGGTGGTGCCGACCACATGCAGTCCCGAGGCACCGAAACTGAGATAATACTGATCACTGATCTGATCCGGAGCATCCAGAAGATTGATCGTATTACTCCCCGTCACCCCGCTGACGCGGAACACCGCACTGCCCGGAGCCGCCCAGAAACGCTGCTGCACCGTGCCATCCGCATTGGCATAGACAAAATAGAGCGCCGTACGGTAGGCACCCCCCGCACTCCAAACTGCCATATCGCTGAGATCGGACTGCATCGTATCGACCGTTGTCAGATCACACGCCGGTGTGACAATGGCGTTGGCCGTGCTGTTTTCCACATCGGCTATCCCGCTGTAACCCGGAACGACCCGAGAAGAGGCATCGGACCAGACGCCGCGCTGGCTGGCGGTGTCCTTATCGAGCCAGACCAGGTAGTTGGTGGTGTTGGCATCCATCACCCCGGCACGGTCCCAAGCGTCGGCATAGGTTGCCCCGTTGAAAAGGGCTATGGAGGGTTTGAGGGCATCGTCCAGATAGGCGGTAATCTGGGCAAGGGTTCGTTTGCTGTCACCTTGCAGTTGGGAGAGTTCCCGCTGATCGACATAGTTGCGATAGGTCTGGGAAATAATATCCGGGCTCATCACCCCCAAAATCC
>QKHD01000047.1 GCA_003250175.1 Helicobacteraceae bacterium | reverse complement strand
GGTCTGGATGTGGGCTTTGAGGGCGGGAAGCGAGGCAAAGGCGTGGGCGTCGATCGGCTTTTTGCAGAGCTTTTCATAGAGCATTTTACCCTTGGGGTAGACCATCTTCTCCTTTTTCTTCATCCGCATGGCGTCGTCTTTTTCCTTGTCGCTTCGGGCCTGGGAGAGGGCGTCGTTAAAACGGCCCAGGTGGCCGCCGTGCTCCTTTTGAAAGGCTTCGGCGTCGGCCTTGGCGGCGAAGGCGAGTTTACCGGTCATGCTCATGGTACCGGGAATGTCGCTACCGATGAGGTAGGTGGCGGTGCGGGCGTCGATCAGCTTGGCACTCCCGGCATCGACGGCCTTGATGGTGGAGGGGAGGTTATGGGCGTGCTCCGCGGCCAGGCAGCGGATCGAGCAGTAGTGCCGGGTTTGGCCGTCCGCTTCGGTGGCGGCGTGGCTGGTTTTGTAAAACATCTTCAGGCTCATACCGCAGACAGGGCACCAGGCGGCCCCTTCACCCTTTTGCAGGATGACGGGGTTTTCGACGCTCTTGTCAAAGGCGGCTGCGCCCATGGCAAATATGCCCAGGAGCAGAAAAAGGGAAATCAGTAATCTCATGACAGGCCTTGGGAAAAAATTATCTTTATTATAAGGCAGGTTTGATTGCAAGCAGATCAAAGCCCCAAGCGGGAGAGATTTAAAAAATATGTACTATGATACATCTTTATCAAAAACTTTTATACGAGGCAGTCTATGACGGAAATTCAAAAACCCTACCTCTCCCGTTTTCCCGACGCGGAGGGCTATTTCGGCAAGTTCGGCGGCAGTTTTATTCCTCCGGAGATCAAGACGCAGATGGATGCCATCGCCGAGGCCTATGAGAAATTCTCTCGCACCCATGCGTTTCAGAGTGAACTCCAGCGGATCCGCGTGCATTACCAGGGGCGCCCCACGCCAGTGTACCACGCCCAGAACCTGAGCGACTACTGCGGTGGCGGGCAGATATTTTTAAAGCGTGAAGACCTCAACCACACCGGGGCGCACAAACTCAACCACACCATGGCGGAGGTGCTTCTGGCCAAGATGATGGGCAAGAAAAAGGTGATCGCCGAGACGGGCGCTGGGCAGCACGGCGTGGCCCTGGCCACGGCGGCGGCCTATTTCGGGCTGGCGTGCGAGATTCACATGGGCGAGGTGGATATTGCCAAGGAGAAGCCCAACGTTATCCGGATGAAACTGCTGGGCGCGACGGTCGTCCCCGTGGGCTTTGGAGCAAAGACGCTCAAGGAGGCGGTGGACTCTGCCTTCGGCGCCTACCTGCAAGACCCCGAAAGCCAGCTCTTTGCCATCGGCTCCGTGGTCGGGCCGCACCCGTTTCCTAAAATGGTGCGGGATTTTCAGAGCATCGTCGGCAAGGAGGCCAAGGCGCAGTTTGCCGAGATGATGGGCGGATTGCCGGATAACGTCGTTGCCTGTGTGGGCGGGGGCAGCAACGCCATGGGGCTTTTTAGCGCCTTTATCGAAGACCCGGTGGCTATCTATGCCGTCGAGCCCTTGGGCCGCGGCACCCAGGCCGGCGAACACGCCGCCTCCATCACCTATGGCGAAGAGGGGGTTTTGCACGGGTTTAACTCCATCATGCTCAAAGACGCCCAGGGCGAACCGGGGGCGGTCTACTCCATCGCCAGTGGATTGGACTACCCCTCCGTCGGGCCGGAGCACGCCTATCTCTCCAGCATCAAACGCACCCAGGCGGTCACCATCGGCGACGACGAGGCGCTGGATGCTTTCTATACCCTTTCACGAAAAGAGGGGATTATCCCTGCGCTGGAAAGTGCCCACGCCGTGGCCTATGCCATGAAGCTGGCCAAGGAGAAACCTTACGAGACAATCCTGGTCAACCTCTCCGGACGCGGCGACAAGGACCTGGATTTCGTCACCGAAACCTACGGCTTCGGCAACTGAGCTTCACCCCCTTTCGGGGGTCTCCACCTCGAAAAGCACCTCTTTTTTATTCTTCTGCTGTTTCATATCGATCAGGTTCAGCCCGGCAATGGGGTGACGCATCAGCTCCGCTTCGCTTTTGATGTTGTTCAGGGCCATCTCCCGTAGCAAAATACCGCGATACGCCTTGGCCCAGTGGCTCACCACCTTGCCGTCTTTGACAAATTTGAAGGTGAGATAGGGCTGGGAGAGGGTGTAGAACTTTTCATAAAAACCGGCCCGCAGGTCGATGACGTCGTGGCCTTGCAAAAAGTCGTCCAGGATCGGGGTGAAGTGTTTTTTAAAATAGTTTTCGATGGAAAAGCCGGGCAGCTTTGCGCCCTGCTTGAGCTTGTATTCGGGGATCATATCGCCCGCCTTGATGGGGCCGAAGAGGTTGGAAAAGATGAGGGTATGCTCGTCCACATAATCTTTCGCCTTGGCATCCAGGGTGTCGTAGCGCAGGTAGTCGTAGGCGACTCCTTCGTAGCGCTCCACCGCTTTCATGGTTGGTTGCCCGGCGAGGGGTGCGGAAAAGCGTTCGACCTGCTCCGGATCCTTCAGGCCAAAGAGTTCGGAACGCTCCGCAAAGGTGGCGCGGGCGAGGTAGTCGTTGTAGTGGGCAAAGGGAACCATGCGCTCCGCATAGGCTTCGGCAAAGGTAAAGCTGGCACTGTTCAAAGGTGCGCCACTGCCTCCGGAGCGTTTGCCTTCACTGGGCGAAAATAAGATAATCAAATAACTATCCTTTGATGGGTTTATGATGCGTATGGTATATTAATCAGCGTTAAATAATGGAGTAAGAGGAGTAGCACATTCAAGGGTCAGTTTTAAGGGAGTGGGCGGCCGCTGCAATCAGCGCTCTCGTTATCGTCGCCGCCCTCGCCGTCGTGGTTGTTTCCAGTGGCTTGGGAACAACCGGTGAGACACCGGACCTTCTGCCGCCGCAGGCAGATGTCAAAGAAATCGCCATGGTGCTGGGAATATCCTGGCTGGTCGTGCTGGTACTGGCACGGGGCGTGATCTTCTGGGTCATGCGTGAAAGCCACCGATTGGTGGAGCAGCTCCATGACCGGATCAACCTGCTTGGTTCCGATCTGGACGACGCCAGACAGCATGTCAAAATGCTGGAAGGGCGCCTTAAAATCAAGGACGACGAAGAGCAGCGGGAACGCCGCCTCATGCGCAGCACGTCGATTATGGATACGGGAACGGGGCTCTATAACGAGGCCTATTTCCACGATATTCTGCCCAACGAGATCAACCGGGCCAAGCGCGATAAAAAGCAGCTGGTGCTGACCCTGATCGAAGTGGGCGGGCTGGAAGAGTTCCGCGCCAAGGCCGGGGAGGTCCGCGCCAAGGAGTTTATCGCCCACGTCGCTGCGGAGATCAAACGCTGCGCCAAGCGGGCGGGGGATTTCTCCTTCCACTTTGACGACGACCATTTCGGGGTGCTTTACTCCGGACTCTCCATGGAAAACACCAAGCGATTCGTGGATTTTATCAACGAGCATCTGGGCACGGCGGCGGAGGGCTTTGGCATTTCCGCGGATGAGGCACGCTTTACCCTGGCGTCGCTGCTGGGCTTTGGCGACTCCATGCCCGACGGGCCGACCTACTATGCCCTGGGGCTGGAGCTGCTGGATTTGAGTCTTTCCAAGGGTGAGAAGATCGCCTACCGCGAGCTTTAAACCAAGCGCTCCTGCCCGAGACGGTAGAGGGCGAAATCATAGCGGACCGGGTCGTTTGGATCGAAGCTTCTGAGGGTTTCGGTCAGCTCTCTGGCCGCTTCCAGATCGTACCGGCGGCGGGTTAAAAGCCCCAGTTTGGTGGCGGTGGCAAAGGTGTGGGTGTCGAGGGGAATGATCAGCTCTTTGGGGCTGATTTTTTGCCACAGGCCCATGTCGATGGCATCGTTTCGCACCATCCAGCGCAGAAACATCATCCACCGTTTCAGGGGCGATGCCCCCTTCCAGTTATCATTTAGCGGCGTTTGCGAAAGCAAAAACCGCCACCCGCGGCTATCATGGTTAACGAGTCCATTGAGCGACTCGATCAACCGGCCGATTCCCCCCACGACATTTCCTTCCTGATGAAACCCTTCCATAAAGAGTGACTCCAGCGCATCTTCCTGACGCAGACGGCGCATGGCGAGAAAGAGCGCCGTAATGTCGG
The DNA here is from genome assembly GCA_003250175.1 of Helicobacteraceae bacterium. Lineage (GTDB taxonomy): Bacteria > Campylobacterota > Campylobacteria > Campylobacterales > SZUA-545 > SZUA-545. Next base: position 7,363 of record QKHD01000047.1, on the reverse strand, counting down.
CGCCGGTTTGAAAACGGTAATAAAGGGGTGCGAGGGCCTTTTGAATGGCCGTTTCGTCCGCATCCAGCAGGGAGAAGTCGAGGCGGTCTAAAAAACGGATAATGGCCGTGGCGTTGCCGTAGGAGAAGAGGGCGCAAATGAGGGCGATATCGTCGCGCCGGTGGCGGCCGGCAACCAGGATAGGGTCGGGGCGCTCCAGGCAGACCTCCTCCGGACGGTTGCGTCTGGCGCACTCGTCATCGAGGAGCTGTTTGAGGTCGGTCACACCGCCTCTTTGCGGTTAAAGAGCTGCTGAAGCATGTCGCTGAGCTGAATCAGCAAAAAAGAGATGAGGAAGATAAAAAGCCCGGGGAAAAAGCTGACCCACCAGGCGATGTCCATGACCGCCTTGCCTTCGCTGAGGATCGAGCCCCAGCTCATCTGGGGCGGCATCACCCCAAGGCCCAGAAAGCTCAGCCCACTCTCCGCCAGAATCGCTCCGGAGACGCCGAAGGTAAAGCTGATGAGAAAGATGGGGGCGATGATGGGGGCGTAGTATTTGAGCAGGATTTTTAAAACCGGCACCTTGGCCAGTTTGAGCACCTTGATAAAGGGTTTGGTGCCGATGCCGAAGGATTCGCTCCGGATCATCCGGGCCGTTCCCATCCAGCCGGTAATGGCGATAACGGCGATGAGCACCTTGGCGGAGGCATCGACGTAGCTGACCAGGGCCAGGAGCAGGAAAAAGGTGGGAAAGGTCAGGAAGAGGTCAATGGCAATGACAATCCCCTTGTCGGTTTTACCCTGAAAATAGCCCGCGCTGATACCGACCATGAGGCCGATAAAGGTGCCGATCAGCGCGCTGCCCACCCCGATAATCAATGAGATCTTGCCCCCCTCTACGACCCGAGCGAGAATATCGCGGCCCAGACGGTCGGTACCGAAAGGGTGATCAAAAGATGGGGGAAGGAGAATGCTGTCACGCCCCAGGGCGTAGGGGTCATAGGGGATAATCCAGTGGCCGAAAAAGATGAAGAGAACCAAGAGAGCGATGCAGGCCACAAGGATCGTGCTAGTGCGGGTCATCCCTCTCCTTCGTCAGCTCCGGAGCGGCTCCGGAGGGTTATTGTTTGAGTGTGAGAAGTGTATCAAGCATCTGCTGAATCGTGGTGATGACCTTGGCGTTGGCTCCATAGCCCGTTTGGAACATCATCAGGTTGGTCAGCTCCTCGTCCACGCTGACGCGGCTGAGGCTATCGTTTTGCTGCTTGATGGAGGTATAGACGGCGGAGTAGGTCTCCACGGAGATCTGCACGCTGTGGGTTTTTTCCGCCAGTTTTCCGGCATAGTAGCGGTAGCCTCCGGAGATGGTCTCCCAGTCGGTCGTGCCGTCGACGTTAAAGAAGGGGACGGAGTCATACTGCAGCTGCTGCATGGCGTTGGCCACTTCGTTGTTTCCGTCGACGGGGTTGGAGTAGGCGTTGATTTTTGGCGGGTTTTTTTCGTATTCGCGGTTGAGGCGGATCGTTTTGGCACTGTCCCCTTCGAGAAATTTGTGAAGGCCCACCGCACCGGCAAATCCGGTTCCGTTATCGATGATGTTGAAGTAGGCGCCGACCTCTTCGTTTTTGACCTTGATGGAGAACTGGTCGTTGGAGAAGTTGGCTTCGACCATGTCGTCTAGGTCGTTGGAGTAGTCGTTGTCGCCGTCGTCGTCGATGTAGGGCATGTTGATCTGCGCCGCAATACCGTTCAGGGTGGAGTAGAGCGGGTCGGTGGAGGTTTTATCGATCGTGATGGTACGGGTCGCCTTGAGGTTGCCATAGCTGTCAAACAGACCGATATCAAAGGTTCCGTCCAGAATATCAAAGGGAATTTCCAGGTCATCCACACGGTCGAGGCGCTGGCTGCCCGTCATGTTAAGCGCTTCGACGATCAGGGAGTTGTCTTTTTTGATCAGGGCGGCGGAGACGGTTTCGGTGCCGTTGTTCCCGCCGGGCTGGATTACCAGGGTTCCCATTTCGATGACCGCTTCGGCGTTGACATTGCGGGCAGCAAATTCCGCGTTAATGGTCTGGGCGATGGAGGTGATGGAGTTTTTCGTCGGATCGATACGGATGACGATATCCTCTTCATTTTTATTCCCGCGCAGATCATAGGTGGCGATGGTCATATCGCCGATCTGCACGTCCTTGGTGTCGTCTTTTTTAAAGAGCTCACTCAGTACCCGCGTGGTCTCGGAGGCAGTCAGGCTGGTGCTGATGCCGATTTTGTTGGACTGCATGTAGGTGTCGGCGCTGTTGGCGTAGACGTTGTTGGTCTGCTGGATGATGGTTCGGGCCAGTACGTCCAGGCCGTCGACGAAGTCCTGGATGATCCCGTCGGCAGGTTGTTCCAGGTCGTAGTTGAAGTCGCGGCCGCGCAGGTCCAAAACCGCCCCCAGCTTGCCGTTGGTGATCCCTTTGGTGATGTTGACCAGGTTGCCGTCGGATTCTTTGAAAAAGACGGAGCGCAGGCTTCCGGAGGTACCGTCGCTGGCGGTGATCTCCAGCTCATGGGCGGAGTCGCCGTCAACCAGGGGGTAGCCGCCCAGCTCGATGTGATAAAACTCGGAATAATCGGCGTGGTTGATGTCGACTTCCGTAAAGGACTGGGTTCCGGATTTATTAACGGTCGGAGCGACCAGTTCATACAAAGCCAGCTCCAGTTGGTCCCGTTCGTCACGCAGTTTGTTGGCGTGATCGTAGTCGGTCACTTCGATCTGGTTGATTTCGTGGTTGATGGTGGCGATCTTATCGGCGATTCGGTTGACTTCATTGATTCCGGAGATAAGCTGGTCATTAAGGTAGCTCTGCATATCGGTCAGACGCTCACGGATATCGCTGATATTTTTGGTCAGCGTCATGGTGGTCTGGGCGAGGGCTACTTTTTGGGAGGAGTCCGACGGGTTGGAGGCGAATTTCTGCCAGGCATCAAAGTAGTTGCTGATGTCACGCTGGATACCCAGTTCGTCGATCTCCGGAAAGTATTGGGAGATCTCTTCCAAAATACCCTGCTGGTAGGCAAAGTACTGGTTATCCGCCGAGGCGTCACGGTAGCGGGCAAAGGTAAACTCGTTGTGTATCCGGATAACCTCGTTGACCTCCGCACCCGTACCGATGTCACCGACGCTGGTGGGCAGGGTGTGCTTCTGGGCGAGGTTGACACGCTGGCGGGTATAGTTTTCGTTTTCCGCATTGGCGATGTTGTTACTGATAACATCCGTTGCGGTCTGGGAAACTTTTAACCCGGTGTTGGCGGTGCTGAGGGCTCCAAAGAGTGACATGACTTAGCCTTTGATGTGCAGGTACGAGGCGCTTTTGGCCCGGTGCGTCTCGTAGCCGACCTGTTCGGTGGGAATCAGCCGGTTAATCAGCGAAGTGTAAAATCCGGAAACGGCAATGACCATGCTGGCAAAACGTTTGTTGGTCGACTGCAGGGTTTGCAGGTTGGCCCGCATGGCATCGAGCAGGGAGCGCTGCTCTTCGTTGAGCAAAGTGTCCAAAGAGGGGTTTTCCGCCTCTTTGACCATCTTGGAGATTTCATTGTCGATCAGGGATTTGTGGTTTTCGAAGGATTTGACCAGTTCGTCTTTGGTCTTGGTCCGGGAGAAGACACTCTCGTGTTTGGCCTGTTTGATGTCTTCTATGTCGTACTGCGTTGTCTCAATAAGGTCTGAGAGCAGTTCGTTCGCTGTTTGTAGATAGTGTGTCAACATAATCACTCCTTAGGATGGAAGGAGTAGAGGACACAGGGATTGAAGTTATATAAGTGTGTCTACCAGTGCCTGGGCACTTTTCTCAACATCGACTTTATATGTACCGGCTTCAATCTGCTGTTTGATCGCTTCTACTCGGCTTACCGATTCCGATTTACTAATTTTTTGTTCGTTTTTTTGCTGTGCGGCAGTCTGCTGCTGTACAGCGGCTGCATTGTTAATGCCATTGTTGATTCCGCTGATCATGGCATCTCCTTTTAATTTTGATGTGGTACTACTATTTTACCATATCGACCATTATCAAAATTTCTTTAACTTCTTTACGCCTTTTCTTTGAGAAAGTTGTAAAGAAGTTCACTGTACCCGAACCCACCCGTCAGTTCCTTGCTCAACGTGTCGTTGTACATGGACTGATAGATGTGGCTCCCCGTTGCCTTCCCGAAGAGGGAGTTTTCCTTGGGGATGGTCATGTCAAGCATCTGCTTGAGAATCAGCGATTCAAACGAATCGGTCTGCTCTTTGAGCTTGACGTCGTTGCTGGCGTTAAAACGCTGGCTCAATTCCTGGTTCAGTCCCAGGGTGGTGAGGGATGTATCAATCGTCATGTCTGCCTCCTTTATTAGATGATGTTTAGTTCGGCGTCCATGGCGCCCGCTTGTTTGATGGCCGATAGGATGGAAATAATATCCTTGGGGGATGCTCCCAGACGCTGTAGTGCCTGGGTAACCTTGGCAATGGTGATGACCTTTGCCGGTGCGCTGCCCTCCGGAGCCTCCTGGGCCAGGAAGTTTTCGTCGATGGCGATGGAGAAGTTGCCGTGGGTGACGTTAATAGGTTTGACCTCGATATCGACGCCGGAGATAACCGTTCCGGTACGCTCTTGCACCACCACGCGCTGTACCTTGTCCGTTTCGACGGAGATGTCTTCTACGGAAGCCAGGAATTCGATCATGCTGATCTCCTGGGGTTTTTTGAGCTTGATAGTACGGGGGTCGATGGCGATGGCCACTTTGGTTTCGTAGTAGGCGTTGACGGTATCTTGGATTCGGACGGCATTTTCAAAACTGGACTCTTTGAGGCTCAGGGTGGCGTACTCTTTGCTGTAAAGATCATAAGCGATCTCTTTTTCGATGCTGGCACCGCCGATGACGCGCCCGGCTGTGGTGTGGTTTTGCTGGCCTACGCCGCCGCCGGAGTTAAAGCCGCCCACGGAGATACTGCCCTGGGAGACGGCGTAGATACTCCCGTCTACCCCCTTGAGCGGGGTGAGCAGCAGGGTGCCGCCCTCTAGGGACTTGGCATCGCCGATGGAAGAGACCATGACGTCGATCTTATCGCCCTGGCGGCCAAAGGCCGGAAGCTGGGCGGTGACCATGACGGCAGCGATGTTTTTGGATTTGATATCGGCCTGGTCGATGTTGATGTTGGAGTTTTGGAGCATGTTGGCCAGGGAGCGGGCGGTGAATTTGGACGTGGTGCCGTCACCGGAGCCCTGAAGGCCCACAACCAGACCGTATCCGATTAGTTGGTTTTCCCGGACGCCGACAATGCTGGTGATATCTTTGACCTTGGCGGCAAAGAGGGATGTCGTGCTAAAAAAGAACATTAAAATCGCTGCAAGTGTCAGCAGGAAACGTTCGAATTTGTCGAGTTTGGCAAGTAGCTGGGACATTCCGGGCAACCTTTACGAGAGTTTTGGCTGCCCTTGAGTCAGCAAAAACTATTCCAAATCGGGTGCGTAGTAGGTGAGGGAGGTTTTGCCGAAGCGTTTGCTCTTTTCCATTTTAAACGGGCCGATGATCTCATCGAGCTTGTAGCTGCTGAGGTGTTCGACCACGATAATCGGGGTTAGGGCTGCCGGAAGCGCGGCTATGAGATCGCGGGTCTTATCATAAATATCTTCCTGCCCTTCCCGAATGGAAAAGGGAGGATCGAGGTAGATGATGGCGGAGAGTTTTTCCTCTTCCAGCTCCCGTACCACCTTTTTGATTATCTCAAAACTGTCTCCGGAGAGGATCTCGTAATTATCGCAGTCCAGGGAACGGAGATTGCTTTGGAGCACCTTGGCGGGCTCTTTTTCCTTTTCCAGGAAATAGGCCCATTTTGCTCCGTTGCTGAGTGCTTCGATTCCGACGCTTCCGCTGCCGGCAAAGACCTCCACGAAGGCGTGGTAGGGCAGTTCGCTCCGGAGCGTGTTAATGGCGGATTCCTTGACGATGCTTTTGGTCGGGCGGGTACCTTCGACCATGGGGTAGTTGATCGTCATCCCCTTAAACCGTCCGGAGGAGACGCGGCTTTTATTTGTTTTCATAGTAGGCTGCAATAATCTGGGATAGGTTTTTGACAAACTCGCCCGTGGCTTCGTGAATGCGCTGCTCGAGCTCTTTGGGGAGACGGGAACGGTTGGAGAATTTTTCCAACTGAACCATCAGGGACGAGTGGGTAAAAGGCTTTTTGATATCGGCATCGGATTGGGTGCTGATGAGAAGCGTGGGTTTTTCAAGGGTAATGCGCTGGTCCGTCAAGACGACGTCACATTCGCCAAAGGTGGTCACATGATGCCGGAGGATGCGTTTGAGGGAAGACTCCAACAGAACGGAACGGCACATAATGCAGACTTTGACCACATATCACCTTGTTTTTGAAATAAAGTGGATGATAGCGAAAAAATTATTATAGGTATGTTAGTATTAAAAAATTTTTGTTTTTGCCGATGTTCCAATAATAATAGATAAGGAGGGTCGTTATGGACGTGACCAGTAGCACACTCAACACCATGCACCCAACCGATTATCAAACACTGACCGAAGATCCGTCACGGGCCAAGACAACGGAAGAAATCCAACAGGACTCCGTCAAACAGGCTCAAGTTCAAAAGGCCCAGGCGGAAGAGACGAAAAAGATCGAAAGCGATAACAAGAAAGAGGAGATTCAGCAGGAGCTGACCGCACTGGCCGCACAGCTGAATGACGAGATAGCGCCTCTTTCCAACGACATCCGTTTTGGTTTTAACGATAAAATCGGCCAGTTGATGGTGAACGTGGTTGATGCAAAAACAGGTGAAGTAATTCGTCAGTTTCCCACCGAGGAAGCCATAGAAATTATGACAAAGATGAAAGAGCTCATCGGGATGCTTTTCGATAAAAAAGGATAAACCATGGCAGGTTCAATCAGTATTCTTGGACTCGGCAGTACCGCGCTTAATGCGGATGTCATCGACCAACTCCGCGCAGCGGACGAGGAGATTCTGCTTAAACCGATCAACACCCGTGCGGACACCAATATCCAGCAGCGTCAGGATTTTTCGACACTGCTCTCATCCCTTTCCACACTTTCCAGTAAAGCGGCGGTCTTTTCCGATGAGATGACCTACCTGAGCCGCAGCACCAGCTACAGCGGCTCCGGAGGCAGCGTAACCGCGGAAGACGGTATTACACCGATGACCGGACGTATCGAGGTGGAGCAGCTGGCCCAGAGCCACGTGCTTCAATCCAAGGGCTTCGCATCCGAAGACAGCATCGTTTCCGGTCTGGGTGGCGAAACCCTCACCATTACCGTAGACGGACGGGACTATGAGGTCGATATTGCTGCCGGTATGAGCCTTTCGGAACTGCGACAGGAGATTGT
>QKHD01000063.1 GCA_003250175.1 Helicobacteraceae bacterium | reverse complement strand
CTGACGGAACACCACCACAACTCGACCCGTATCTCCCCCTCTATTCCGCTCATGATGGCCCACCTGGGCACCCGGACCCGTCTGCGCCTGGGTGCGGCGACGGTACTGCTCTCTTTGCAGGACCCGCTCCGGATCGCCGAGGAGATGGCGGTACTGGAAAACCTCTATCCGGAGCGCCTCATCTGGGGCTTTGCCAAGGGCGGGGGCAGCGAGGTGCGTCACAACCACCTGGCGGGTATCGACACCCCCGAAGCGGCCCGCGCGGCCCTTCGGAATCATCTGGGCCAGCTCTTAAACCTGCGTGCCGGCGGGACGTCGGGGGTTCTTCCCCTTTCCCCCGTACTCTCTCCGGCAGGCCGGTACTTTATCGCCACCCGCGACCCGCAGACCGTCGCCTTTGCGGCGCAGCACGACCTGGGCTTGATGATCGGCCACAAGTGGCGCTTTGCCGAGATGGAGGCGCTGCGCGAACACTACCAAACCCACCACCCAAGAGGCGAGGCTCCGGAGATGATGGTGTCGCGTTTTTTCCATCTGGGGGAGAGCGTGGAGGCCGCGGCGGACGAGGCCGCGGAGATGATGAGGGCACGACACGACCGCATGCGCGCAGCGGGGCGGGCGACCAATCATCAGAAAGAGACGGACTGGGAGTTGTTAAAACAGGAGAGTCTGATCGGGAATGTGGCCCATTGCCACGGCATGATAAAACGGTTAAGGGAGATGGGGGTGACGCATCTGAGCATGCGACCCGTTGAAAAAGATACGGCGGCAATCGGCCGATCCGTCCGGGCAGTGACTAAGATCGGCTGACCAACCAGGGAAATGATGAACCATAACCGCCGGAAGGGGTGGGGTTGGCATACAAGGGCGTTGTCTTTTTGGACATGAAGGTATTCGTGATACGTCATATCGGCCCACCGCTTCAGATGAGATTGTCACGTGTATCCGGTGAAAAAATCATGAAATCCTTTCCCTTTGGATGCATACTATATAATGCTCCGCAAATTTAGCCTTTTTAAGGACGTGGGATGGAAGAGAATATCATTCTGGTGGGATTCATGGGGGTCGGCAAGGGCACCGTGGCCCGTGCGCTGGTCAAACGGCTGGGCATCGTGGCGCTGGATACGGACGACATCATCGAAAGCATGGAAAACCGTCCGGTGAAGCGGATTTTTAAAAAAGAGGGCGAGCCCTATTTCCGCGCGTTGGAAGATCAGCTCTGCCGCTGGATCGCCACATCACTTAAAAATACCCTTGTCTCCACGGGGGGCGGTTTTGTGATTTATGCCAGCGAGCCCAAGGCGATGGGGCGCATCGTCTATCTGAAAAACAGCTACGAGGGGATTATGCAGCGCATCGCCGAAAGCCCCAATGCGAAAAACAAGCTGGCCAAACGTCCGTTGCTGCAGGATAAAAAGAGGGCGAAAAAACTTTTTGACGAGCGCGCCCCCCAATACGAAGCCGTCGCCGACATCGTGATCGAGGTGGCGGGCAAGGCTCCGGAGGCGGTGGCCGAGGAGATTATTCAGGCTTTAGCTTAGAACTGAAGCGGGCCTTGAACTTTTCCAGTTTGGGGTCGATGACCACCATGCAATACCCCTCATAGGGGTTGTTGTCGTAGTAGTGCTGGTGATAATCTTCCGCCGGGAAGAAGGCCTTAAGCGGGGAGAGCTCCGTGACGATGGGGGCGGCAAAGTGGGTTTCGGCCGCTTTGATGGCCGCCTCGGCCCGGGCCTTCTGGTCGTCGTCGTGGTAGAAGATCACCGAGCGGTACTGTGTGCCCAGATCGGCGCCCTGGCGGTTGAGGCTGGTGGGGTCGTGGAGCACCCAGAAGACTTCCAGAATCTCTTCGTAGCTGATGAGGTCGGCGTCGTAGGTGATCTGTACCACTTCGGCGTGCCCGGTGGTTCCGGTGCAGACGTTTTTATAGCCGGGGTTGTCCATCGCGCCGCCGCTGTAGCCGCTGACGGCTTCGATGACGCCGGAGAGACGGTTGTAGGCGGCTTCGATACACCAGAAACACCCGCCCCCCAGGGTGGCTTTTTCTTCGCGCATGGAAACTCCTTGAATTGGTTTGGGCCATTGTAGCATAAGCGGTGCGGTGTGAGTTTTTTTATAATGTAAGTCGTCTGTAAGTCGTTAGGACTTATGATCTAGGATAATATGACTCTGAATTAGAGGAAGGAAGCAGCGATGTCGCGCAACACCAACGTTAAACGTACCATCGTTGAAGCGATTCCTTTCCATACCGTACAGCCCAACACCAAGCTCGATTTTACCCTCTATGAAAAGGTCGGCGAAGAGTTTAAAAAGATCATCGCCGCCGGCTCCCTCTACACCAGCCACATGCGCCGCAAACTCGAAGAAGCGGGCACCGCCGAACTCTACGTAAACATCGCCGAAAAAGACAACTACGGCCGCTACATGGACGAGCAGATGAAGCTCATCGCCCGCAGCGCGACCCCGCTGCAGGATAAGGCGGTCAGCATTTACGACGGGGCGGGTAAATTCATGGAGAGCCTCTTTGAAGATCCCGAATCCAGGGAGTATGCCGACAAGATCCGGACCCTCTCGGCCACCACGGTGGATATGGTTTTGGCCCACCAGTTCGCCACCCAGGCGCTGATGGATGCGGCGAGCTACGAGTATTTTACCCACACCCACTCCGTGGACGTGGCGGTCTTTGCCACGGGGTTTGGCAAACACCTAGGGATGAACCGCGACGAGCTGGTCAAACTGGGCTACTCCGCCATGATGCACGACGTGGGCAAGAGCCGCGTACCCCAGGAGATCATCAACAAAAAAGGCCGCCTCACTCCGGAGGAGTTTGAGGAGGCCCAGCGCCACGCCACCTACGGCTACTTTATTCTTCGCTCGCTTAATGAAGAGGACAAGGATATCTTAGGCGCGAAAAATACGACGGCAGCGGCTATCCGGAGCGCCGCAAGGGCGACGAGATTCCCCTCTTTGCCCAGATCATCGGCCTGAGCGACGTCTTCAGCGCCCTTTCCACCAAACGCCCCTACAAGGAGGCCCATAGCCCCTTCGAGGCGCTTACGGTCATGAAGAACGAGATGCTCAACAGCTTTAACAAACGCCTGCTGCTGGAGTTTATCCGGTTTATGGGCCCCAACGCCACAGGGAACTACCCCGCCTAGGCGGAGTGAGGCCAGCCCATGAAGCCGACCGACGTCCGCCAATCCTTTCTCGCCTCCATGCCGCTCTCGATGCTGGCCCTGCTGATCGCCATCGGCTACAAGGTGTGGGCGGCGGCGCTGATAGACCGGGAAGTGCTGGGGCTCTTTTTTACCACGCTGGATATTTTTGCCCTGTCGCTTTTGGTGCTGGTCGGGTTTCGCTCCTCCATGGTGGTGGCCTATGCCCGAACCCACCAGGACCGTAAAATCCTCAACATCTTCCGAATCATCCTCATGGTGGCGGTGCTGGGCTCCTGGGCGCTGGTGATCCCCTACCTCAAGCACCGCATGGGGGTGGAGGTGGACTACTGGTACCTCGTCGCCGCCCTGCTGGGTACGGCGCTGTGGACCTATCTGGGCAATCAGCTGGCCATGTACCGGCTCTATAGCATCATCAACAAGGCGACCTTTCTGGAGCCCGTTTTGGTGGTGGGGTGGTTTGCCCTGGCATGGTACGGTTTTGGGGTGCGGGGGATGCAGGCGCTCTTTATCGGCGCGGTGATGGGAACCCTCTCGCTTTCGCTTTATCTGCTTATCGCCAAATACCGCCACCACCTCAGCGAGCCACCCATGCGTTTCGAGGCGATGGACGACGACATGAAACAGTTTGTCCGCAACTCCGTCATCTCCACGGTGGAGTTCGGCTCCGGAATCGTCATGATCTATCTGGCGGTCATCTTCCTGCTGCACTACCACGGCGCGGAGGAACTGGGCAATTTTCAGGTGGTGGTCAAGCCGATCTTTATGGGGCTGATCGCCATCTTTGTCTTTCCCGTTTTCCGCTTTTTCCTTCCGGAGCTTTCCCATCTGGTCAAGGCGAAGGCGTGGGGGCAGATTGAGGCGCTGCGCCACTGGTATATCCGCTTTTCCACGCTGATGGGGCTGCTGGTGATTAGCCTCTTTTTCTTTTTCGGCCGGGAGATGATCGATTGGCTCTTTCCCCAGCACTACGCCCTGGCTTATCTCATGCTGGCCCACCTGGTCTTTTTCTTTCCCTTTATTATGCTCAACGCCTTCCAGCTCGCCCTGATCAAGGCCTCCGGATTTTTTGTGCCGGCGCTCTTGGTGCGGGTTTCGGGGATCATGATCTTCGGGGTGAGTTTTTACGTGCTGCGGTTTTTTTCCCAAAGCGTGATTGACGTGGTGATGGGGCTAAGTATCGGTTATCTGGGGATGTTTATGATTTCGTGGCTGATGGAAAAACGGCTGATCGGGCGGTTAAAGGTGGAGGGCTGAAGCCCTCCGAAAATGTGTCAGTTTCCGTTAAAAACCAGCACGCGGTCGTGACCGGTGTCGGAGACGATGAGCTGATCGCCTGACTGCATCACGCCGATGGGCGCGCTCAGGCCCGTGGCGGTGATGCCGCCGCTTGCGGAGACGTTAAAATCGGACTGTCCCAGAACCACGTCCGCCGGCTGGAAGCTGCTGGTGGGCAGGGTGTTCCAGACCAAAACCCGGTTGTTGCCCGTGTCGGTGACAAAGAGCTGCTTGCCGTTGTAGTAGGGGTTGCCCTGCGGTGCGGAGAGGGTGCGGGCACTGGGGGTTGCGTCGGGGGTGTCGTCGCAATCGGCGTCATTGGCGGCGCGGCATTCGAAATTCATCTGGCCTAGCACCACGTCGGCCGGGGTGTTGTTGGCGGTGGGGAAGGTGTTCCAGATCATTACCCGGTTGTAGGCGGTGTCGACGACGATAAGTTTGGTGCCGTCGGTCCAGACGCCGGTGGGGTTTTTGATTTTGGTATTGGTGGGCCATACGGGGATGCTCACCCCGTCATCCATGTCGGATTGCCCCAATACGGTATTAATGCTCGCGCCGCTCTCGGTCGGCACGCTGTTAAAGATCGCCACGCGGTAGTTGCCGGGGTCGGCCACCACGACCTTGCTGCCGGAGACGGTCGCCGCCTTGGGCTGATAAAACTGGGTGGAGGAGCCGTAGGTGCCGCTGGTCCCCGTCAGGCTGGTCTGGCCGATGGCGTAGTCCGCCACGGCCCCGTTTTCGGTGGGGATGCTGTTGTAGACGGAGACGCGCCAGTAATCGGTGTCGGTGACAAAGAGCTTGCCTCCGGAGACGGCCACGGCACATGGTTCGCCCATGGTGGTG
>QKHD01000109.1 GCA_003250175.1 Helicobacteraceae bacterium | reverse complement strand
GAAGAAAGCCACAATAAAGCCACAGAGGCTCCGGAGGGTGAAAATACGGCAAAAAGTGAAGAGCAGCCACCGGCATAATTGTGCACGAACGCTCTTAGTCAGACTGTTCGTTGGCATTGCCGTATGCAAAAAAAATGAGCCGAATATAAGTATAAATAAACTAAAATGTACCTGATTTGACACCGAGGAAGGCTTTCGTATGACGCGACCCACACCCACCAATCATGAACTTACTTTTGAGGACAATGACTTTATTGTCTCCAAAACCGATCTCAAGGGCAAAATCGTCTACGGCAACGAGCTCTTCATCACCATGTCCGGATATGCCGAAAGCGAACTGCTGGGCGCTCCCCACAGTCTGCTCCGTCATCCCGATATGCCCAAATGTGTCTTTGCCCTGCTCTGGGAGCGTATCCAGGCGGGAAAAGAGATTTTTGCCTATGTCAAAAACCTCTCCAAAAACGGCAGCTACTACTGGGTCTATGCCCAGGTAACGCCCTCCTTTGATAAAAACAACACCATCATCGGCTACCACTCGGTCCGAAGAAAACCGACCTCCAAGGCGCTGCAAGCCATTATCCCCCTCTACCGGGAGCTGCTCCAGGCGGAGAGCTCCGGAGGGGCCGATGCCGGGAAAAAACTGCTAAACAAACGATTGAACGACGCAAAAAAGGGCTACGATGAATATATCTTCACTCTCTAAAATCCAGCACGCCAACATCATCTCCCTGGTGATCTTTACCGGTGCCCTGATTTTCGAAGTCTACAAACATGGATTTGACATTATCCGGATCATCAACATCGGGAACTTCGCCCTGGCCTGGTACATGTTCATCAATATCCGCCGCGTTCAAAACACCATCCGTCAGGTTTCCAAGATCGTCAACGACGCCGAAGAGGGGGAACTCTCCGGACGGATTACCAACATCACCGACGGCGGCGAACTCAAGGAGCTGAGCTGGAACCTCAACAACCTCCTCGATCAGCTCGAGGTCTTCATGAAAGAGATCCAGGCCTCCGTCGATAATGCCAGCCACAAGAACTTCTACCGCACCGTGCTCTCCGGAGGGCTACGCGGGCAGTTTAGAATCAACTCCGTGCTGACCAATAAGGCGATCAGCGCCATGGAAGCGAACGAACACTTCATCGAGCGCACCACCCTCAACTCCCACCTGGGCGAGATCGGGCGCGGGGTCAGTGGCGGGATGGAGATTGTGCAGAGTGACCTGAACGAGAGCATCCAGGAGCTGCAGGAGATCTCCAAAAAGAGCGTCGAGACCTCGGAAAAATCGGAACGCAGCCTCAATGAGATCAACCATCTCGTCAGCAGCCTGCACGATCTGATCGGTATGATCAGCGCATCCAACAGCAACATCGACTCCCTCACCGCCAAAACAGACGAAATTTCCTCCATCATCGGTCTGATTAACGATATCGCCGACCAGACCAACCTGCTCGCACTCAACGCCGCCATCGAAGCGGCCCGTGCCGGAGAACACGGCCGCGGCTTTGCCGTCGTCGCCGATGAAGTGCGCAAACTGGCCGAACGTACGCAAAAAGCGACCCAGGAGATATCCATCTCCATCCAGACCCTGCAGCAGGAAGCCGGCGATATTCAAACCAGCTCCCAGCAGATGACCTCCATCGCCACCCGCTCCAGCGATGCGGTGGAAAACTTCCGCTCCACTATCAGCCAGTTTAACGACGATGCCCGCCTGACCTCCCGCAGCGCGCTCAATATCGAAAACACGATGTACATTATCCTGGCCAAGATCGACCACATTATCTTCAAATCCGCCGCCTACACCTCTGTCTTCCGCGGCGAGGTGGTGGATACCTTCAGCGACGCCCACAACTGCCGTTTCGGAAAATGGTTTGAGACAACCGGCAAGGAGAAATTCGGCTCCACTCCGTCGTATAAAACGATCAACGCACCCCATGAGGCCGTGCACAACTACATCCTGGCCAACATCAACTTCATTACGCCAAAAGACATCGTGGTTGAGCATAAAGAGGAGCTTATCAGCAACTTCAAAGCCGCGGAAGACCAGAGTGAAATCCTCTACCGCAACCTTGAAAAGATGCTTGAGGAATCCAGAAAACAAGTTCTGGCCTAAAACAGCATGATCTCACTTATCTCATCCGTCGCGGTCCAGGAGTTCCTTGGTAAGGTACGTGAGGATAAAAAGGCCTACATCGAAGCGGGTCTGATCGTCATGCCGGATCTCTTCTCCGGAGCCTACCGCAACGAACTCTTTGATCACCGCAAAACCAAAGAGACCATCGGCACCAAGCTCAACACGATCTTCGAGGGCCAATGGGTCAAACTCGATGTGGGCATTATCAAGCGTGACCGCCTTCAATCCTACCTCTACCAGAAAAATATGCCCCCGCTTCAGGGGTATCTCTCCTCAGAGTTTGTCCCCATCGTCCGTGTGCACAAACTGGCGCGCAGCACCTCCACACCGGGCATTGCGGAGCAGGCCGATCAAAACACCCCCTATGACCGCACCTATTTTATTGCCAAGATGGAGGAGATGTTCCCAAAAATCGTCGAGAGTGTCCAGAAAAACATCGAGCAGCAGGGTAAGACCGCCAGCCGGATCAAACTGCCCGGCGTCACCCCCGACATTATCTACGATCAGGATCTCTACCGCCAGTTTGTGGGTGACCTCTCCCCCTTTGTCAAACGTCTTAAAGAGACGATCAAAATGGATGAGAAAAACGAGATCATCGGGAGCATCGACTACCTGATCAAACAAAACGACGGTGGGATTTTAAAGATCGACATTATTAAAAACCACGCCTTCGACCTCTTTAACAGCACCTTCCGCCACCTGGCCAAGGCACTGAAACACCCCGATGAATTGACCAGCCTCAAGGAAGAGATCAAAACCAAACGCAACCTCTTCCTGCGCAATCAGAATCTCTTTTTAAAAGGGATCGAAGACCGCATCCTGGCCGATGATTTCTTCCTCGGGCGCAACCGTGAAGACCACCAGGAAGAGTTCTTCCCTCTGCCCGCCGAGGTGATCGCCCTGTTCAAGGACTTTCCGGAGCTGCAGCAGCGTTTTTTCAAAACC
>QKHD01000281.1 GCA_003250175.1 Helicobacteraceae bacterium | reverse complement strand
GGTGCCCGTCTGCTTGAAAACCTTCTCCAGCGCATAGCGGGCGCGGTAGGTGTGGTAGCGGTCGGTCACCACCACCAGGCGGCTGATGGCTGGGTGCTCTTTGAGATAAGCCACCAGGTCGTGGGCCTCGTCAAAGGTGCTGGTGGCTCCGCCGATTTGGCTGATGACCTGTTCGGCGGTGACGTTTTTCTCAGACTCCAGAGCCGCGCGCAC
The DNA here is from genome assembly GCA_003250175.1 of Helicobacteraceae bacterium. Taxonomy (GTDB): domain Bacteria; phylum Campylobacterota; class Campylobacteria; order Campylobacterales; family SZUA-545; genus SZUA-545. The sequence goes on along the minus strand of QKHD01000281.1, from coordinate 2,885 downwards.
CTTGTCACTTTGCGAAACAAAAATCTCCTGATACTTGTGACCGGTTCGCCCCGGGGTGGTGTAGAGGATGAGCGGAGCGACCCCTTTGTTGTAAAGGGCCACGGCGTGTTCGACCCGTACCTCCGGATGGCCGCCCAGAATGACGATGGCATCGGCCCGGCCCACCGGCTGCGAGACGTCAAAGAGTGCGGCATAGCGCTGCAAAAGCTGCTGGGGAAAGATAAAAACCGGGATCACTGCAAAGAGGAAAAAGAGCAAGAGATAACGCATCCAAACCGTCCGAAAGAAGTTTTGGAAAGATTGTAACGAAGAAAAATAGAAAAAAGAGGGAGGGCTCCGGAGTGCTGTTGCTCCGGAGCGTTAGATCAGATGGTGCACTTTTTGGAAAAAATGCAGACCGGGCAGAAATTTGCCAGACCGGCAATCAGGGGGATGACCCCGAGATAGAACCACGGAATAGAGGTTACCAGACCGGCAACAATGAGGGCCAAACCGACGACGATCCGGATCGGTCGGCAGGTTTTTTTGATTTTATCAAAGGTATTCATGCTCGAAACTCCTATTAAATTATCGAATAATTTAATAGTTATTATAGCCCAACCTTATTCATTTGTCCATAGGCATTTCATCTGCCAAAGGAATATGGAGCCTGAAAATCGATCCGCGGCCTACCTGGGAGTCAAGCTCGACCCTGATCTGCATCTGGCGGCACATGTGGCGCACCAGCCCCAGCCCCAGCCCCGTTCCGGAATCCAGCACATCGACCTGGGTGAAAGGGTCGAAGACGCTCTCTTGTTTATCCTTGGGGATTCCGCGGCCGCTGTCTTCCACCTCGACCACGACCATGTCGGCGGAACGGTAGGCCCGGATCATGATCTGCCCCGACTTGGTGAACTTCACGGCGTTGGAGAGGAAATTGAGCAGCACCTGCAGCAGGCGGCGCGCATCGGCGTAGATCAGGGGCAGCTCCGGAGCAACCTCTTTGACATAGTCGATCTCCGTTCCGGAGAGCATGGAGTGGAAATTTTCATAGGCCTGGTTGATCACCTTTTCCACGCTTAACGGCTTCATGTCGTAGGTCATCTTGCCCGCTTCGGCCTTGGTGAAATCGAGCAGATCGTTAATGAGCTGCAGCAGGTGGCGGGAGTTGTTCATGATGCGGGAGAGAAACTCCTTGGCCTCCTCCTGCAGGTCGGGGTCGTTGAGGATATCATCAAAGTCTTCCTGAATCTGATCCGTAAAGTTGATGATGGCGTTAAGCGGCGTGCGCAGTTCGTGGGAGACGGTACTGATAAAATTGGAACGCGCCTGGGCCGCCTGCATCGCCTTCTCCTTGGCCTTTTGCAAGGCGTCGTTGGTGCTTTCGAGTTTGGTGACGTACGCTTCCAAATCCCGGGTGCTCTGCTGCAGGGCCTTGGTCTTTTCATCGACCCGGATCTCCAGGGTGGCGTTTAGATGGCGCAGGGCCTCTTCGCTCTGGCGGTAATCCGCCAGGGTGCGGCGCAGCATCTTGGCGTTTGCTTCGAAGGCGTTGCAGATCAGTGCGATCTCGTATCCGGAGCCGTTGCATCCGGGGTGTTCGAAGGGCTGGGCGTAGTCATAGGCCGCAAGACGCTTGGCGACCTGCCCCAGGGGCCGCCCGATGATCACCCAAAAGAGCCCTGCCCCCAAAATCAGCAACAGCCCAAAGAGCACCAACCCGCCGTTAAACACGAGCGACATCACCCCCTCCAGCGGCTCCGTAAAGGCCTCTCTTGGCAGGGTGATGACCGCCGTCCAGCCCAATGAAGGAATCTCCTGGAGCAGCAGGAAGTTGACCTGCCCCTTTTCATCCAGGTAGCGCACCTGGTCCTGATGGGTCGCCAGGGCGTCGCGCAGCATGTGCACCACCCGATGCGGCAGGCTGCCCACGTCGTAGGGTTTGTTGATGCGGGTCGTGTCAAAGGAGTCGGCCCGGATACGGCCATTATCATCGATCAAAAAGGCCTGGGCACGGTAGCGTTCCAAATGGGCGGCCACCGGCTCCATGACATTATCGACCTTGATCCCGCCCCCGGCCAGGCCGACGGTTCCCGCCGACGTCGTCACCTTGGCGTCGATCCAGAGGTGCAGTTCGCCCGTGATGTCGCTGTCGACGTTGATGGTATAAGGTTCCGGACTTTGAAGGGTCTGCATAAACCAGCCGCTCTCCGGATCGGAGAGATCCAGAATTTTGACCAGACCGTTTTCATCGTAGTAGTGGCGGCTTTTAAGGGTAATGGCATAGACGGTATCGAGATCGTAAATCGATTTAAAATAGGCGAGTTTTTCCCGGATGTCGCCGGGAATTTTGCCCCGGGAAGCCTCCGGAGCAAGGAGAAAATTGCGGATATCGGGGTAGCGGGCCAGGGCCACGCCGTCACGGATCACCATGCCGATGCGCCCTTCGATCTGACGACCCACCAGGCCTCTGAGGTGCTCGATCTCGCTGCTGACAAATACCCGTTCTACAGTGCGGGTCATGAAGCTCTCGGTCATCACCACCGTGGCACTGATCACCAGAATGGTCACGACCCCCAGGGGGATCGCCAGCCGGAAAGCCAGAGAGTTCCACCGTATCCGCATGCTTACTCCTTTATAAGTGGAGGTTATTGTAGCGGGTATTTCCTAGAGTTTTATTGATTTTAATTAAAACCGTATCTCCCGACTGACGGAGGCGTTAATCCCTTTGTAGGTACCGTCTTCATCGGTAAAGGTCTCATCCCCGTCGTTTTTAAAGAGATAGACCGAACCGGGAGAGTCCCACGTATCCGTAATAGTCGGATAAGAAAATTTTTCAACCCGGAACCTCTTTTAATTAAAAGCGCCAGTTAACACCAATGGCGATCATGTGCATGTCATTGACC
>QKHD01000144.1 GCA_003250175.1 Helicobacteraceae bacterium | reverse complement strand
GGCTCTCTTTGAGGCCTGCGGCGGTAATCTCAACAAATTCGGCGTTTTCCTGGAAGGCCTTGATATCCGGCGCACCCAGGTAGCCCATGGACGAGCGGAGCCCTCCGGTAAGCTGGTGAACGATGGAGGCGATTTTTCCACGGTACGGTACACGCCCCTCGATGCCTTCGGGAACCAGTTTGTCCGCGGCGGTACCCTCCTGGAAGTAGCGGTCGGTGCTGCCCTTTTGCATTGCGCCGATGGAGCCCATGCCGCGGTAGTTTTTATACTGGCGGCCCTGATACATGATGGTCTCGCCCGGGCTCTCTTCGGTACCTGCCAGCAGGGAGCCGATCATGATCGTTTCGGCACCGACGGCCAGCGCTTTGGCTACGTCTCCGGAGTATTTGATCCCGCCGTCGGCGATGATCGGAATACCGTGTTTGCGTGCCTCTTCGGCACACTCGTCGATGGCGCTGATCTGGGGTACGCCCACACCGGCAACGATTCGGGTAGTACAGATACTGCCTGGTCCGATCCCCACCTTGACGGCGTCCGCTCCGGCCTCGGCCAGGGCTTTGACCGCTTCGCCCGTGGCGACGTTTCCGGCAATGATGTCGACGACCAGCTCGGCTTTGATTTGCTTGACGGTGTCGATGATCCCCTTGGAGTGTCCGTGGGCGGAGTCGAGTACCAGCACGTCCACACCGGCTTCGACCAGTTTACGGGCACGTTCAAGTTGACCGACGCCGATGGCGGCACCGACCCGCAGACGGCCGAAGTCGTCTTTGTTGGAGTCCGGGAACTCCTGGCGGCGCTTGATGTCCTTGATGGTCATCAGGCCCTTGAGGTTGCCCTTTTCGTCCACGATGGGAAGCTTTTCGATCTTGTTCTGGTGCATGAGCTGGGCCGCTTCGTCCAGGGTGATGCCCTGTTGTGCGGTAATCAGCGGGGCTTTGGTCATGACGTCTTTGACGTACTGGCCCATGTTCTTTTCAAACTGCAGGTCGCGGTTGGTAAGAATCCCCACCAGCTTGTCGTGGTCGTCGATAACGGGCAGTCCGGAGATGCCGAACTCTTCCATGATTTCGTTTACATCGGCCAGGGTGGCGTCCGGAGTGGTGTAGACCGGGTCGATAATGACGCCGCTTTCACTCTTTTTAACGCGTTTGACTTCCTTGGCCTGTGTGTCTTCATCCATGTTTTTGTGGATGATACCGATACCGCCGAGGCGTGCCATAGCAATAGCTGCTTCGTGTTCGGTGACCGTATCCATCGCCGCGGAAACCAGGGGGATGTTCATCATAATGTTGCGGGTCAGGCGCGTGGAAATATTGACCGTTTTAGGAAGGATTTCCGAATATTTGGGAACCAAAAGGACATCATCAAAAGTATAGCCGCGTTTTCGAATTTTCATGGGTTGAATCCTTCTATAGATTAGAGTGAAAGGATGCGTTCCGCACTGGCCGCACCGTCCAGAAGCGTCTGCTCGTTAAAGGCTTTTGCCACCAGCTGCATACCGATGGGAAGGCCCGCTTTGTCTTTGCCGACGGGTACGCTGATACCCGGAAGCCCTGCGAGATTGAGGGAGATGGTGTAGATATCGCTCAGGTACATCTCGATGGGGCTCGATTTGGAGTTAAACTCAAAGGCGGTTGTCGGGGTGACCGGCATGAGGATCAGGTCGGCCTCTTCGAAGACCTTGTTGTACTCGTCTTTGATCAGGTGGCGTACTTTCTGCGCCTTGAGGTAGTAAGCGTCGTAGTAGCCGCTGGAGAGTACGAAGCTGCCCAGAAGAATCCGTCGCTTGACCTCGTCGCCAAAACCTTCGCCGCGGGTGTCAAAGTACATATCCTTGAGGTTGCCTTCCTCTTTTCTAAACCCGTAGCGCACACCGTCGTAGCGGGAGAGGTTGGCGCTGGCTTCCGCTGTGGCGATGATGTAGTAGGTGGAGATGTGGTGCTCCACGTTGGAGAAGTTTTTATAGATGATCGTGTGACCGGCATCTTCGAGGGCTTTGATGGCGTTGCGTGTGGCGGTCTTGATCTCGTCGCCCGCCTGATCGAGAAAATTCTCGATCACGGCGATGGTCAGCTTGCGGTCCGGATTGAGGTTTTTGGCGGTCTGATCCGGAGCCAGTTTGGCGCTGGTGGCGTCTTTGGGGTCGTGTCCGGAGAGAATGTCGTACAAAATCGCCGCATCTTCGACCGTCTGAGTGATCGGCCCGATCTGATCGAGGCTGGAGCTATACGCCCCCAGACCGAAACGGCTGACGCGCCCGTAGGTGGGTTTAAGCCCCACGCAGCCGCAAAAAGCCGCAGGCTGGCGGATGGAACCGCCCGTGTCGCTGCCTAGGGCCGCGATGGCGATGCCGCCCGCAACCGCCGCCGCGCTGCCGCCGCTGGAGCCGCCGGGTACTTTCGTAGGATCGTGGGGGTTGAGGGTGTTGCCGTAGAAACTGGTCTCCGTGGAGCTTCCCATGGCGAACTGGTCCATGTTGGCACGGCCGAAGGCGGCCAGACCGTTTGCGGTCATTTTTTCGATGACGGTGGCATTGTAAGGGGCGATATAGCCCTGAAGGATTTTGGAAGCAGAAGTAATGCTCCAGCCCTTGACCTGGATGTTGTCTTTGATGAGTACGGGAACGCCGCTGCCGTAGGTGTTGATGGCTTCGCCTGTGTGCTGTTCGATATAGGCACCGAGGTTGCTGGCTTTGATCTTGGCGGATAGGTCTTGTTTGAACTCGTCCAGTTCTCCCGGATTCAGTGTTAACGCCTCTTTGAGTGTTATCAAGGAGCTTCCTTTGTGTACTGATAGTTCATTAGATTATAGCATATGGTAGGTTAATTGGAGGGTGCGGAAACGGTTTGTTCTGCTGAAGAGATCCGGCGAATTAGGAGAGAGAAATATGGAGTTTTTTATAGACCTCTTCAGCGGTATGGGTTTTCATCTTTCCGGAACGGACCTTTTCGGTAATAGTGTCAGCTATAAGACCGTCTGTAGTCATTTTGGAATACTCTTTATAGAGATTGACCCTGCGAGTTGCTGTCGCCACATCCGAAAGGGTCGAACCAATACCATAGCGGTGATCCAAGCCTGTTTCGCGCATCTACTCCAGAATTTCACTCAGAT
>QKHD01000036.1 GCA_003250175.1 Helicobacteraceae bacterium | reverse complement strand
GCAGTGGCTACGCTTTGATGCCCTGCTGGAGATACTGGACCGTATCGGCCACATCCCCCTGCCCCCTTACATCAAGCGGGAAGATACCCAGGACGACAGCCGCGACTACCAGACCCTCTTTGCCAGCAAATCCGGAGCTGTAGCGGCGCCCACGGCTTCGCTCCACTTTTCCAAGGAGCTCTTTGCTGCGGTCTGCGCCCAACATCCGGAACACTACCTGACCCTGCACGTGGGTATTGGCACCTTTAAACCGGTGGAGGCGGAGGATATCCGCGACCACCACATGCACAGCGAATACTACGAGATTCCGGAGGCAACCCGCGCCCTCTTGGACTCGAACCGCCCGATTCTAGCGGTGGGTACGACGGTAACACGGACAGTGGAGTATTACGTCCGCACCCGTCAGCACTCCGGAGCGTGTGATCTTTTTTTAAATCCGGACAATCCCCCTAAGCGGGTCAATCACCTGCTGACCAACTTCCACCTGCCCAAATCGACGCTGGTGATGCTGGTATCGGCCTTTGTGGGGCGGGAGACGATGCTGAAGCTCTATAAGGAAGCGGTGCGCGAACGCTACCGCTTTTTTTCGTACGGGGATGCGATGCTGATTCTTTAGGAACTGGTGCAGGCGTCGCCGTTGCCGCTGCGCGGAGAGGCGTTGGAAGTGGTTTGCCCACATCCGGAGAGTACCAAAGCGAGTGCGAAACCAAGGGCTAAAACCCCGAGAAATCTACCTGTCATAATATAACCTTTTTTTATATTAAGCCATACATTCGGATTGTATCACCCTTTCACTTTTCCCACGGCTTCAATCTCCTTGTTTCAAGGGTTTTTAACTATAATCTAAGAATTAAAACCGTAACAAACGATACGAAGGACCCCCATGCAGATCAACGAAAACCTTCTGGAAAAACTGGAAAAACTCTCCAACCTCAAAGTACCGGACGAAAAACGCAGCGAGATCGAACAGCAGCTCAGCGACATCGTCGGCTTTGTGGAAAACCTGAGCGAGCTCAATACCGACGGCGTGGAGGCCACCTTCTCCACCGTCGAATCCGGCGCCACGCTCCGCGACGACGTACCGGCCCAAAACCGTGCCGTGGGTGACGATATTCTCTCCCATGCCCCCAAGGCGGCGGATCACTTCTTTATCGTTCCCAAGATCATCGAGTAAGCCATGAAGGTCTACGGAATCACCACGTGCGGCAGCGTCAAAAAGGCGCTGGCCTTCTTTAAAGCCAACAACATTCCCCACACTTTCGTCGACCTGAAAAAAGAGCCGGTCAGCCGGGCAACCATCGAAGGCTGGGCGGCCAAGGTACCCCTGGAAAAGCTCTTTAACAACAAAGGCACCAAGTACCGTACCCTGGGCCTGGCCAAAGAGAATCTCAGCGATACGGACAAACTCGACTGGCTCGCCAAGGAGAACCTTCTGATCAAACGTCCGATTGTCGAGCTGGACGACGGCAGCGTCATGGTTGCCTTTGACGAAACCCTCTACCAAAAAACCTTCGGAGTCTGACATGGCCGAATACACCCTGACCCAACTGCTCAAAACCGTTTTCGCCCATAACGCTTCGGACCTGCACCTGGTCGTGGACAGCGAGCCGAAAATCCGTCTCGACGGCTTTTTACAGCCCCTGGATTTACCCCTGCTCTCCCCCAACGATATCCGGAGCCTCTGCTATTCCATTCTGACCGATTCGCAAAAGAAGAAGTTTGAGGAGACCAAGGAGCTGGACTTTGCCTTTGCCATGCCCGATGCGGGACGCTTCCGGGGCAACTACTACATGGAACGCGGCAATGTGGCGGCGGCTTTTAGGATTATCCCACAAAAAATCCCCACTATGGAGGACCTGGGCTTTCCGGAGATCATCGACCGCCTGAGCCGTCATGAAAAGGGCCTGCTGCTGGTGACCGGCCCCACGGGAAGTGGTAAGTCTACCACTATGGCCAGTATCGTCAACGGTATCAACCTGCGGGAAGAGAAGCACATTATCACCATCGAAGATCCGGTGGAGTTTCTCCACGGACACGCCAAAAGTATCATCTCCCAGCGGAACGTCGGGGAGGATACGGAGAGCTTTGCCACGGCGCTCAAATACGCTCTGCGCCAGGATCCGGACATCATCTACGTGGGTGAGATGCGCGACGTGGAGACGATCCGCGCAGCCCTGACCGCGGCTGAGACAGGGCACCTGGTTTTGGGCACCCTGCACACCAACTCCGCCGCCCAGACCATCAACCGGATCATCAACGTCTTCCCCAGCGACGAGCAGTCCATGGTGCGCACTCAGCTCTCCATGAACCTTTTAGGCGTGATCTCTCAGGTTCTGATTCCAAAAATCGGGGGCGGGCGCGTTGCGGTGCAGGAGATTCTGGTCAACAACCCGGCCATCGCCAACCTGATTCGGGAAGAAAAACAGCACCAGATCTACGCCCAGATGCAGCTTAATCAGCAAAATACGAAGATGCAGACCCAGACCCAGGAGCTGCTCAAATTTGTCCGAAGCCGGGACATCACGCAAGAAGACGCCCTGCGCTTCAGCTCCAATCCGGACGAGCTGAAAAAATCCCTGGGAATCTACTAGGCCTTTTTAAAATATCCGTCCATCAGCGCGACCAGTTTTTCGGCCAAAGCCTCCGGAAAACTCTCGCGCGCTTCCGTCATGAGCTCATGAAGCAGGTTCTCTTTATAAGCAACGGCGCCATCCAATCCCAGCAGATTGGTAAAGCTGTTTTTCTCCCCGTCGTTACCGGTTGTTTTGCCCGCTTCCTCTTCGCTTTGAGTCGCATCGATGATGTCGTCCTCCACCTGAAACAAGAGCCCCAGACGTACGCCAAACCGGTGCAGCGCCTCTTCCAGCTTTTCGCCCGCTTCACAGATCATGGCACCCATGGACAGACTAGCGGCAATCAGAACGCCCGTTTTGTGGTTGTGGATATGATCTTCAAAGTGGCAATCAACGGCCTGACCCAGCACCATGCCGTACGCCCCTCCGTCACGGGCCAGAGTTTTCACCAGCTTGACCACCGTTTTGGGGTTAAGGGGTGCGGATGCCAGCAGATAAAAGGCGTGGGTATTAAGCGCGTCACCGGCCAGGATAGCGGTGGTCTCATCATAGACCGTATGCAAGGTGGCATGACCCCGTCTGAGAGGCGCGTTATCCATGGAGGGCAGATCGTCGTGAATGAGCGAGTAGGTATGCAGCAGTTCGATCCCCAAGGCCACGGGAAAGCTGTTTTCAATCATTCTGCTATCCAGAGCCTCTACCACGCTTAGCAGCAGTTTGGGGCGAAAACGTTTACCGCCGGCCAGAACCATTCGGGCCAGTGCATCGTTGTAATGGGGGTGAAAACTCTCGATCTTGGGGAGGTTAAGGCGTAGGTACTCTTCGAACTGTTCCAGGGTCGTCATGGCATCGCTTTGTTGTTTTTTGACATTATAGCAAAGGGGGCGTAAGCCTACTGGATGGTGAAGAAAAAGTAGAAATCGTTGCGGTCAAAGAGAATGGAGCTGTAGGGGGACTCTTTGGATGAAATGTGCCGGGCCAGGGCTTCGACGCTTTCCACCCGTTTACCGTCAATCTGCAGCAGCCTGTCGCCGATCTGTAGACCCCGTTTGTGCGCATAGGAGTCGTTCATGATGTAGGCGATCCGGAGCGTCTCATCAAAGACCAATCCGAAACGCTCCAAAAAGGTATCGGCCATATAGCCGCCGCCAAAGCGCTCCCCTACCCTGACCTTGAGCGTTTTAACCGCTCCGGATCGGCGGATGGTTACGGAGAGTGTGCTGCCGATTTTGGCAAAGAGAATGGCGTTGTTTAGTGCATCGAAACGGTCATACTTTTGGCCGTTGATTTTGAGAATCTCATCCCCGACGGCGAAGGGGTTTTCCGGAAAGAAAACATCCCGTTTGGAAACGTACACCTTTCCCTTCTCCCGACTCATCCGGATACCGATATCGCCA
>QKHD01000267.1 GCA_003250175.1 Helicobacteraceae bacterium | reverse complement strand
GTGTCGTTGGTGGCGATGATCTTGATCCCCGTCTCCTTGGAGAGGCGGATGATCTGCTCGTCGATGGCCAGCTGGTCACCGATGCCGTGGCGCATGATTTCCAGATAGAAATCCTCTCCGAAAATCTCCCGGTACTCCAGGGCGACCTCTTTGGCCCGCTCATACCCCTTGGCCCCGAATTTCACGTTGCGTTCGCTCTGGTTGAGGTGCCAGTTGACCTCGCCCTGGAGGCAGGCGGAGGAGCAGACCAGCCCCTCGGCGTGTTCGCGCAGAAGTTTTTTATTGATACGGGGGTAGTAGTAGAAGCCCTCCATGTAGGCCATGGAGGAGAGGTACATGAGGTTTTTGTAGCCCGTTTCGTTCTTGGCGTAGAGGCAGACGTGAAAGCGCTGCTTGACGTTTTTATCCCCCAGGTCGTCCTGGTTGTGCAGGTAGGCTTCCATGCCGATGATGGGCTTGATCCCTTCGGCATTCATGGTCTGGTAAAAATCGATGGCGCCGAACATGTTGCCATGGTCGGTCATGGCGACGGAGGTCATCCCCTTGGCTTTAAGCTCCTTGGCCAGCAGTTTGATCCGGTTCGCTCCGTCCAGAAGGGAGTATTCGGTATGCAGGTGGAGGTGGGTAAAGGGGAGTTGGCCCATGGTCGATCAGCCTCAATTTTTTATTCCGATTATAGCGACTTGAGGCTAATAGTTGGCTAGACGTTGTCCAGCAGCGGCAGGGTGTAGGGTGTGCAGCGGCCGAGACGTTCCTGCAGCAGCATGCCGCGGCCCGGCTGGTCCATCTCCAGAATGTCATAGAGGTAGGCAAAAACCTCCTCCGCACGGCGCCCTTCGACAGTCAGGGAGAGCACCTCCATCTCGTGCATTTCATACCCTGCGTTGGAGCTGGTGCCCCGGGCGTGGGTCTTGTTGGCGGTGATGATCCCCATCTCCGATTTGAGGGATTCCAAAACGCTGAAGGGGATTTTGCCAATCACCATGGCGGTGATAAGTCGGTGGTTTTCCATCTCAGCCCTTTTGAATCTTTTCCAGAACTTCCAGGGGGATGTAGGTGCCCGCCTTTTCCAGCTTGGTGACATACATGAAGCCCATTCCTGGGGTGTCCAGCTGGCCTTCGAGGTAGATGGCGTCAAAGATCCGGTCGACCTGTTCGCTGGAGACAATGATCTGGACGATCTCCTTTTCCGCCTCCACGGCCACACCCAGAATCCCCAGTTTTTCTCGGACTCCGGAGCCCTGGGCGTAGTGCACCGTCGCCCCTTGCGCACCCGCTTCGAAGGCGGCCTTGGTGATGGCGTCGCCCTTGCCCTTTTGGATGATGCAGGTGATCAGCTCCACATCGGTCAGCGTCGTGATCTGTCGTCTAGAGTCCTTCATGTACGTCTCGCTTTCGTTGTTTGTAATCGGCCCAGAGGCCCGTGGCCAGTACGGCAATAATCGGTCCGATGGAGGCCATGGAGAGAATCCCGAAGCCCTCCAGCGCGTCCACCGCGTCGCCGATTCCCAGCCCCATGGCCAAAACCAGCGGCACGGTAATGGGGCCGGTGGTTACCCCGGCACTGTCCCAGGCGATGTTGACAAACTCTTCGCTGGAGAGGTAGGTCAGCACCACCGCAACCAGATAAGACGGGATGAGCAGCCAGCCCAAGGGGAGGTCAAAGATGATTTTTAAAACCCCCACGGCGATCCCCGTGCCGACCCCGAAGGAGACGGCATAGATGAGGGCCTTTTTGCGGAAGACCCCCTGGGTGAGGTTCTCCACCGTCATCCCCAGGGCGTTGAGCGCCGGTTCGGCCAGGGTCGCCCCAAAGCCCAGCACCCAGGCAAAAAGAATCGCCACGCTCAGCCCCAGTGCATAGGGGTAGAGGGCTTCGATCACCGTACCGTCTCCGGAGGTGATGGTGCTGAATGCCGCGGGGATCAACCCTCCGGATTGTCCGCCCAGCTTGGCCAGACCGTAGGTGAGGCCGATGTTGAAGATGATCATCCCGATCACCGCCAGGACGATACCGTAGGTGATGGTGCCCGCATGGGGGATTTTAACCTTCAGGACAACCTTCATAATGACCAGCAAAAAGAGCACCAGGGGAATGATGGCGCGAATCCCCAATACGATCTCTTCGCCGGGAGTGGTTTCGTACCAGGCGGGTTGTGCCGTGACCGTCATAGTCTGGGCCGCGGCGATGATCGCCTCCGGCGTGACGGTGAGGCTCAAAAAGACCCCCAGACCCATCACCCCGATGATGGGAAAGATGGAGGCCAGCGTGACGATCCCGAATCCGGAGAGGCTGGTGTCGCCCTTGCCCGCGGCGGAGGCGATTCCGATCCCCAGGGCCAAAACCAGAGGAACGGTGACGGGTCCGGTGGTGACGGCGCCGCTGTCCCACGCCAGGCCCAAGATAGGGGAGAGGGCGTCGTTGTTCATCACATACACGGTGAGCAGAATGGTCGGAACCAGGGCGAGGTAGATATAGGGTTTGAGACTCCAGCCGTAGATAAAGCGCAGCGTCCCCAGCACCGCCGCCAGACCGACCCCGGCCCCGACGATGAGCACCAAGGCTCCGGAGTACTGGTTGAGCATGGCAAAAAGATAGGGGGCCTTGGCCGGTTCGACGAGGCTGCCCGCCGCCTTGAGCGCTCCGATGGCAGGCTCCGCGAAGGTGACGCCGATGCCCAGCAAGAAGGCGATGAAGAGGACGGTACTTAAGCCCACCTTTTTAGGCAGGGTATTCCCGATAATCTCCCCGAAGGGCATGAGCCCCTGTTTGATCCCCTCCATGAAAAACATCAGCCCCAAGATGACCGCGACGAGACCGATGGAGATGGTGGTCGCCTCCATAACGGGCTGGCGCAGCAAAAAGAGCTGGAAAAAAACCAGATAGAGCGCCAGGGGAAGCAGGGCATAGAGCTGCTCCAAAAAGCGGACGCTCACATAGGGCTGCACCAGACGGTAGACGTCGATGGGGCGCAGCGCGATGGTTCGGGGCTTGGGTTTGCCCGAAGGACGGGTCAGATCGTTGTAGCTGATCTGGGTGTAGTTGGCCTGTGCCTGTCTGGCGTAGTCGCCAAAGCGGATACGGGCGGGTTTTTCTTCTTGATTCATACGCTCTCCAGCCGTT
>QKHD01000373.1 GCA_003250175.1 Helicobacteraceae bacterium | reverse complement strand
TTTGCCGTCCTTGGAGAGGGTGTTCTCCTGGGAGATCATCGACTCCATGAGCAGAAAGAAAAAGACCGTGACCCCCAGACCGCCGGCGAACGCTACGAGAAAACGCACCTCAGCGCCCCACTTCCGCCGCGATGGAGACGTTTTGCACGCCGGCCGCGCGGATCTGATCCATCACTTTGACCAGCACACCGGTCTTGGCATCCTGGTCGGAGGTGATCACCACGGCACTTTGCGGATTCTGGGCGTGCAGACGCTGGATATTGGCCCGTACCGCCCGCAGGTCGACTTCCCGCTTGTCGATCCAGATCGCTCCGGAGGGCTTGATAGCCACCAGAATGTTGCCCTTCTCCACCACCTTGGCGCTGTTGGCCGTGGGGCGGTTGACGGAGATACCCGACTCTTTGACAAAGGAGGTGGTGACGATAAAGAAGATCAGCATGATAAAGACCACGTCCAGCATGGGGGTCAGGTTGATCTCGCTCTCCTCTTCCGCTTCAAAATAGTTTCGTTGTTTTCGCATGATTTTACCTTGTCAGTCGTGCAGCCATGTGCTGCGATTCGGCCTTGATGCGGCTTTCAAACCGTGCCACCGCCAGCAGGGAGACGATGGCGATAAACATCCCCGCCATGGTCGGCACCGTCGCCTTGGAGACGCCGGAGGCCATGGCCCTGGCGTCGGTCGTACCCAGTACGGCCATAACGTCAAACACCTCGATCATCCCCGTGACGGTTCCCAAAAGCCCAAAGAGCGGGCAGAGGGCGATACCGATCTTAATCAGCGGCAGGGTAACGGAGAAACGCTGCCCCAGGCGCGAGAGCAGGTAGTCCCGCACGCGGTGGGCCTCCCAGCTCTCCTTGTCCGCCTGGGCATCCCAGATACGGATCGTCTCCTCCTTGTGCTTGGGGTACTCCTTCATGTAGTACCAGAGCCGCTCAATCAGCAGCGCCCAGAGGACAACGGCGAGGAAAAAGATGAGATAGAGCACCACCCCGCCGTAGCTGAAAAACTGGCTCAGCGCCTCGCTTAACATGTGCATGGCGGCTTACTTTCGCACCTGGGAGGCCATGAGGCCGGCGCTCTGTTCGCTGAGAATCTGCACCAGCATCTTCGCCTTGGAACTCAGTGCCGTGTGCAACAGCAGCAGCGGAATGGCCGCCACCAGACCCAGCACCGTCGTCACCAACGCCTGGGAGATGCCCCCGGCCATCAGTTTAGGGTCACCCGTACCAAAGAGGGTGATGGACTGGAAGGTGGCGATCATCCCGGTCACCGTACCCAAAAGACCCAGCAGCGGGGCGATGGCGGCAAAGAGCTTGACCACCACGTGCCCAAAGGTCAGGGCCGGTACCTCCTTGACGATCGCCTCGTCCAGGCAGATCTCCAGATCTTCGGCGCTCCGGTGGCAGTTGTCGCCATAGGCCAACATGACCCGGCCCAGGGGGTTGGTCTGCTCCGGAGCGGCGAGGTTCTCCAGCTGTTTTTTTACCCCGGCATCCACCTTGGCCAGATAGACCATACGGTAGAGGGCAAAGATAATGCCCACCAGGCCCAGCACGATAATCACATAGCCCACCAGACCACCCTGATCGATCCGCTCCCCTAACGTCGGCCGCTCCATCATCATCCCCAGCATCGAGCCCCGGGTCGGGTCGATCGCCATGGCAGCCAGTGCGTCGTTGCTTTCGACAAAATCTTCCGCCAGGGAGAGGTAGTGCCCGTCGGGTTGACGCGGGAACTGGAGAAAGGCCTTGTCGTCGTAGCTGTATTCGAGGAAATTCTCGCCACTGACGGCGGTAAATTCACCCACGCGGATCACCGACTGTTTGGCGGTCTCACCCTCCGGAAGGATCACGTCCGCATCAAAACGTACCACCTCGCCACTGCGCACCATATGCTGCTGCAATGAGAACCAGAGCGCACGCAAGTCTTCCACGTTGGGCAGCTCCTTGGCCTGTCCCAGTTTGAACAAGATCGCATCGTCCCCATGGTACTGGGCGGAGACCAGGGAGGATTTGACCACCCCGATCTGATCGCCGCTCACCTGGCGCACCACACCAAACATTTCACCCAGGTTGCTGCTGCGGATGTGCAGGGTCTCCTGGAGCTTGGCGATCTGCTTTTCGTTCTCGTCAATGCTCTTTTTCAAGGCCTCCATGGTGCGCTCTTCCGCAGCCAGCTCCGCCTTGACGGCTTTGAGCATGGCGTCCTGGCGCTCCATATTTTTTAAAAACTCCGCCTCTCTGGCCTTGTTGGCGGCGTCGCTTTGGGCCTTGCCCGCTTTGATGGTTTTTAGCAGCGCTTCAAGCTGCTCCGGAGGGGTTGCGGCGCTGAGAATCCCCAGGGCGCTGATCCATAAAAGTAGGGATTTCATTTACTCTCCTTTGCCGTGGGCACGGGCAGTTCCAGAATCGTCGGCGCGCTCTGTTTTTTGGCAACCTTGATCCCCTCTTTGATTCCGGCGTCATAGCCGCTGTCCAGCATCGCCCAGGTGCGGCCCGCCTTATCCCACATGCCGCATTCGTCGCCGCTTAGGGTGCGGTAATAGAGCCCGATGCGCCCGATGCGCAAAAAGTCCACGACCCGCCCGTCGGGGAGTTTGTCGCGATACGCTTCGATGGTGCGGCCGTACTCGTTTTCGATTCCGTAGGCTTCAAGGATGATCCGGTATTTTTCCGATACGCTCACACCGGCACTGCGCATCTTCTCTTTGATCTTTTCGATACGCTCCGCCCGCTCTGTCGTTAGAAAGGGAAGATCGAGGGCCACAAACTGCTCCAACGAATCCACCATCTCCTTCATCATCGGCATCACGCCCCGGCTGGTGGCGTCGATCTCTTCGAGCTGACGGTTAAGTGAGAGGGTCTCCTCCTGCTGGGAAGCGATCATCTCGCGCAGCTGCTCGTTATAGGTGCGGGCCGATTCGAGCTTGGCGCTCGCCTCTTTGTAGGCAGCGAAGAGTTTGCCCCGTTGCTCATCCAGCCCATCGACCTTCTCCTGGCTTTTGGCGGAGGCGTCGGTGCGGGCCTTTTCGACGCCGAGGCTTTGTTCCAGTGCGTCGGCTGCATGCAGCGACGTCAGGGAAAAAACGGCAGCCAGTGTCAAACGTATCATTTCAGATTTCATGGTTTTCCTTCGAAAATCGCATT
>QKHD01000029.1 GCA_003250175.1 Helicobacteraceae bacterium | reverse complement strand
GGAGCGAAAAAAAGCCGAAGTGCGCCTCAATGACCAGCTGCTTTTTCTCGAAGCGCTGATGGATGCCATCCCCAACCCGCTCTTTTACAAAGACAACAACAACCATTACATCGGCTGCAACCAGGCCTTTTTGGACTTTGTGGGCCGCGAGCGTGACGCCGTGATCGGCCAAGATGCGGAAGAGCTTTTCGGCGAATACGGCGAGGTGGTCCGCGATGCGGATTGCGAAGTGCTGCGTAAACAGGGTCCCGTGACCAAAGAAGTGGTGCTTAAAAACGCCGCGGGGGAAAAACGAGACATCGTTTTGTATAAATCAACCTACTACAACTCCGTCGAGGAGATGTGCGGGATCGTCGGGATGATGGCCGACATTACCGAGCTCAAGCAGATCATGCAGAAGCAAAAAGAGCAGGAGCAGATTCTGATCCACCAGTCCCGCATGGCGGCCATGGGGGAGATGATCGGCAACATCGCCCACCAGTGGCGCCAGCCCATCAGCACCATCTCCTTGCTTATTCAAGATATCAACGACGCCTACGAATACGGTGAGATTACGGACGCCTACATCGAGGAGTTCTCCACTAAGACCCTCAAACAGATCAGCTTTATGTCCGAAACCATCGACGACTTCCGCGACTACCTGCGTCCGGACAAGGCGATGCGTCCATTCTCCCTGGTCGAAGCGGTGGAAAACAGCATCCGGATCATGGATGCCACCTTTAAAAACAACAACATCCATATCAATTTTATCCACGAAAAAGACCTCACCGTCTCCGGATATAAAAACGAGTTTTCCCAGGTACTGCTCAACCTCTTTAAAAACGTCAAGGACGAGATCGAGCTGCAAGAGCGCTCCGGAGGCAACCTGACCATCAACCTCGTGGAAGAGGGTGATATGGCCCTCCTGCGGATCGAAGACGATGCCGGCGGGATTCCGGAGGAGATTATCGACCGGGTCTTTGAACCCTATTTCTCCACCAAAGAGGCTTACGGCGGTACGGGCATCGGCCTGCACATGTCCAAAAACATTATCGAAACCAACATGAACGGAAGCATTTCCGTGTCAAACATACCCGGCGGTGCCCGGTTTGACATCCGGCTTCACCGCGCCTAAGTCTGCCGGGTTCCGAAGGAAAGCAAGAGAGTGATGATACGTTTCGCATTGGCATGGATGGTCGCCCTGGCAAGTCTGGCATGGGGGGCTGAGCCCATTACCCTCCACCTCAAATGGGGGCACCAGTTTCAGTTCGCAGGCTATTATGCGGCGATCGAGCAGGGCTATTACCGTGACGAAGGGCTGGAGGTCAGCCTGCAAAACTGGCACATGACTGATCAGTCCATCTATGCCCAGGTGCAGCAAGAAGGTGCCGCTGCCTACGGGGCCGGGGATATTATTTTGCTAAAAGAGCACGCCAAGGGGCGGCCTTTGGTCCTGCTGGCCAATATCTACCAGCACGCTCCCCTGGTGCTCCTGACCAAGCGGGAGTCGGGGATCACCATGCCCGAAGAGCTGGTGGGCAAACGGGTGATGGTCAACGAAGAGCTGGACCGCTTCTATGTCGAAGCCTTGTTGCGGGCGACGGGGGTTGATCCGGATCAGGTGATTTTTGTGCCCCACACCTACCGCAACGACGACCTGAGTGACGGCAAGGTCGATGCCATGACCGCCTACAGCACGGATCAGCCCTATTATTTTGCCGAGCACGGGGTGGCGGTCAATATGATCGACCCCCGCAGCTACGGGATCGATTTTTACGGCGACAACCTCTTTACCAGCGAGACGGAGCTCAAGAGCCATCCGGATCGTGCCCAGCGCTTTTTAAAGGCCAGCCTGAAGGGGTGGGAGTACGCCCTGGCCCATCCCGAAACGGTGATCGATCTCATCGAATACAAATACGGCGTGCCCTACAGCCGTAAGCATCTGGAGTATGAAGCCAAGGAGGTTGCCCGCCACATCCGTGCCGATCTGGTTCCCATCGGCACGACGGACAAGGCCCGTTTTAAAAAGATCGTGGAACTCTTCCGCAGCAGCGGCATTAAGATCGACGACGGCATGCTCGAACACTTTTTCCTCGAAAACTGGGACAGCCGCTACATCCACCTGACCGATGACGAGCGGCGCTGGCTGGCGGCCCATCCGGTGATCCGCCTGGGGATCGACCGCGACTGGGCCCCCTTTGAGTATGTGGACGAGGAAGGGCGCATGCGGGGGATGGCCTCGGATTATGTCAAACTGGTGGAAAAACGCCTTGGCGTGACCATCGTACCCGACACGACCCTCTCCTGGCAGGAGACCCTGGATGCGGTCAAAAACCGCCGTTTGGATATGTTCAGCTGTGTGGCCCGGAGCGAAGAGCGGGAGCGTTACGCCGATTTCACCACCCCCTACCTCTCGTTCCCCATGGTCATCGTCACCAACGAAGAGGTCTCCGGCGTGCTCGACCTGGAGGCGCTGGCGGGGAAAAAGGTAGCCGTCGTCAAGGGCTACTACAGCCATGATACCCTGGCAAAGGAGCATCCGGAGATTCCCCTGGTGGCGGCCGATGATCTGGAATCGGCCCTGCGCATGGTCTCCGAAGGCAGCGTCTACGCCTATGCGGGCAACCTCGCCTCCATCAGTTACTACATGAAACGCACCGGGATCAACAACCTCAAGGTTGTGGGCTTTACCCCCTACCAGTTCGAGCTGGGCATGGCGGTGCGGAGTGACTGGCCGGAGCTGCGCGGTATGGTGCAAAAGGCCCTCGATGCCATCACGCCGGAGGAGCACGACGCCATCTACCGCCGCTGGGTGAGCCTCCGGACGGTGGAGGAGGTGGACTACACCCTGCTCTATGAGGTGCTGGGCATGGGGGCGCTCATTGTGGGGATTATCCTCTTTTGGAGTCTGCGGCTTAGCCGTGAAGTACGCCGCCGTAAGGCTACGGAAGCGGCGCTGCAGGAGAGTGAAAAACGATTTCGTATGCTTTCCGACCTCTCCGAAGAGATGATCTTTATTCTCGTCGGCGGCCGGATTATCGACATCAACCTGGCCGTCGAGCAGAAGACGGGCTTTACCCGAAGCCAGATTCTGGAAAAGAGCCTGGCCGCCTTCGCCCCGCTGCGCCACCGCAACGTGATCGAGACCCATCTGCACAGTCACAGCGAAGAGGC
>QKHD01000269.1 GCA_003250175.1 Helicobacteraceae bacterium | reverse complement strand
CTAAAACTGGCGGGGGTCTTTACCCACAGCCGCAGCGGCGACGAGCTCTCCAGCGAGCTTTTCTGGCAGCTTTGCAACTTCAAGGCGCTGCGCGCACGGGTGATCACGGCCTGCGAAGCGGCGGGCATGCCCCTGCCGCTTTTTCACTTTGCCAACTCCCCGACGCTGTTGCGCTTTGGCGCCGAGGTGGTCCGGCTACACGGAGTTTGGCTCCGGATTCACTCCGCCGGATCTGAAACCCGTACTCACCCTCTGGGCGGAGCGCATGGCTTCGCGCAAGGTGACGGCGGGCATGCGCATCGGCTACGGCGGCAGCGGACTGGTGCAAAAGGACGGCTACGTCGGCACCTACGACCTGGGCTATGCGGACGGGCTCTTTCGCTTTAACGGCGAAGGGGAGTTTTTTCTCGACGGCGGCGAGCGGATCATGGGCAAAATCTCCATGGACAACCTCGTGGCCGATACGGAGGCTGAAACCCTGCGGGTCATCGGCGACGCCAACCGCTGGGCGCGCCGCTTTTCGACCATTAATTACGATGTGCTGGTGAAACTCTCACCGAGGATAAAAAGGAAGATCATATGATAAAAACTCCGCTGCTGACCACCGATGGGATCATCGAGATTTACAACAACGGCCGATTCGAAGGCATTGTTCTCATCGAGCGGGCCAACGAGCCCAAGGGTCTCGCCCTCCCCGGCGGTTTTGTGGATGTGGGTGAAAAGGTGGAGAAGGCCTGCGCCCGTGAGATGGCCGAAGAGACCGGCCTGGAGGTTAAAGTAGTGAAGCTGCTGGGTGTCTACTCCGATCCGGAGCGCGACCCCCGCTTTCACACCGCCTCATGCGTCTACATCTGCCAGGCCAGCGGCACGCCCAAAGGGGGCGATGACGCCAAGACGGCGACCACCTATGCCCTGGTGGACATCCCCTTCGACAAGCTGGTCTTCGACCACGCGAAGATTCTCATGGATTACGTCGGTCAGATCGGCGGCTGAGGCGGCGGGATTTTCCCAAACAGATAGCCCAGCCGGATCTGCAAGACGATCCCCCAAATCCCCAGCACACCCGTGAGGTAGAAGAGATACTCCGGGTTCCCTCCGAAAAAGTCATAGACCATGGTAAAGAGCGTACCGATGATGGTGGCCCCGCTAATGACCGTGGTGCGCAAAATCAAAAAGGACTTCAGCTCCACGCTGAGATTAAACCGGTCAATTGTATGAATCCGGGCGATTTCAAAAATGACGGCCTGAATGACAAAGATCAGCAAAATCACATAGACAAACAGCTCCGTATTGAGCCAAAAGAGGGCGTAGGAGAAAATCTGCAGCGTATCCAGCAGCGCCGAGGCGTAGTAGACGTAGCGCAGACTCACCTCTTTAAATATCGGTTGCACGATGCCGTCGCTGGCACTGAGCAGCATGAAAAATCCGATCATGTAGACGGGCAGGTAGGTCCCTTCCAGTTTGGTAATGAGCGGCATGAGCATCCAGTCAATGAGAACGACGGCAAAGAGGCTGAGGGCGTTGAGCCGGACCATCGGGTGGGTCCGGAACTCCTCGAAAAGGGAGATGTACACGGTCTTAACGGTACTTTTCACCGTAGGAGCGGGATTTCTGTTTCTCTCCGGAGACCTTTTTCTTACGGAGGTCTACAACGGCGGCGGCATGGTCGGCGTCGGATTCGTCACAGATCGTGTAGTGGTCGCGAAAGCGTCCGAAGACTTCGTTCACTTCGTCGTCGTTACGGGCTTTTTTGATGGATTTGGCCATGGAGTGGTCGTGACACTCCACGACAGAAAGGGAGTTGTCGGAGAAGATGATCTTAATGATCATTTTGGATTTCCTGTCTTGAAATATAAAAATTAACAGAAAATGTTAGCACAGAATGAGGGGAGTTGCGGTGGCAAAATAAATTTTTCGTATGGAGAGATTTAGGAGAGGAGGGAGGCCGCAATCACGCCGTCGAGTTCATCTCGGGCGGCCTGCTCGATCTCCGCTTCCTCGTCGATGAGGGCCAGGACGCGGGTGTCGTAGAGGTAGTGATCGGCGGCCTGCTGCAGGCTTTTGGCCAGGCCGTAGCTGGCAACGGCGTATTTGACCCCGCACTTGGCGGCGATGATGAAGTCCGTCATGCTGTAGACCACCAGGCCCAGCACGGGGGCGTAGGTTTCGTAGGCGGCGATGTCACCACGCTCGAAGGGGGTAATCACGATGCTGCCCGCCGGAGTCTGCTCGATACCGGCCAGGGAGGGCTTGAAAACCACCTTGGGGTGGCTTTTGAGCTTGGTGAAAAAGCCCAGGGTGATCATAGCTCGGCGCACGCTTTGGAGCAGTAGTAGCGCCCCTCTTTGATGATCGCCTCCTTGGCACTGACAAAGGTGCCGCAGGCGGCGCATTCGACCATGATGTCTTCGTCCCGTTTGCTTTCAGGTGCGTCGGTTCCGGAGGCCTTTTTCGGTTTTCTGAAGAAGAAGTAGTAGATCAGGGCGATAACCGCCACAAAGATCAAAAGCTTCGGAATGGAAATCATAAAACGGACTCCTTAGTGGTTTCGGATGAGCAGGTAGCGGCTGTGCTCGGCGTCGATGGTCTCGACGCTGGGAATGCCCGCCGTCTCGTCGTCGGTGTTCCGACCCTTGTATAGTACCATAACCGTCTCATCGGCCATCATGCTTTGGCTGAGCGTATAGAGCCTGGAGGCGCTCATGACCGCCTTGGAGGTGATAAGATCGTAGTGGCGGCTAGGCATCTGCTCGATGCGCTTGTCTTCGAGGGTGATGTTTTTCAGCCCCAGTTTGATGGCCACGAAATTCAAAAAAGCGATCCGTTTTTTGGTGGGTTCGACCAGAACAAAGTGGGCGTGGGGCCTTGCAGCCGCTAGCGGAATGGCGGGAAAACCCGCCCCGCTTCCGATATCCAGCACGCTCTCAAAGCACGCTAAAAAGTCCAACGGGTAGACGCTGTCAAAGACCTGGGCCATGACCTCGTTTTCGGTGGTGGCACCGCTAAGGTTGTGGGTACGGTTCCACTCCAGCAGCAGATCACTAAAAATCTTCATCTTGGCGCCGAAATCCTCCGGAAGGGGGGCGGCGAAGTTATGAAAGAGAGGGTGGTTCACAGGAGGTGGCCGCTTTTTTCTTTTTTGGTCCGGAGGTAGCCCTCGTTGTGGACGTTGGCCGGAATGATGATGGGCAGGCGCTCAAGGATGGCGATGTCCTTAAAGGAGTCGAGCTTGTTGGGGTTGTTGGTTAAAAGGCGGATCTGCTTGATCTGCATGTAGTGCAGGATAAAATCCGCCAGTTCGTAAGGCCGCTCGTCGTCCGCAAAACCTAGCTGGTGGTTGGCGGCGACGGTGTC
>QKHD01000030.1 GCA_003250175.1 Helicobacteraceae bacterium | reverse complement strand
GATCGTGGAAGACCAGAAGTTCCTCCATGGCCGTGACGGCAATACCGAACCGGTGGTCAACGTCTATAACGGTGTCGATGATGCCACGCCCACGCTGGCGGATAGCAAGCAGTACTTCTGGGATATTCGGCTTGACTGGTCCAGCCAGTTGGCCCAGTAGGACGACGGCATGAAGTGGTTAAGCGGGGTACTTTTACTTTTGATGTTGGCGGGCTGCGGCAGCGAGAGCAGTAAGAATCACACGCCGGTCACGGGTGATGATGAAAACACAACCCTGCCCGTTGACGAGCCGGAAGAACCGGAGCAACCGGAAACCCCCGACTGCGTTACCTATCCGGAGAGTGTCCTCAACGGTAAGGCCCTCTACGAGGCTCACTGCATACTCTGCCACAATAAAGACGCCAAGAGCGGCTACATGGATATTCGCGGCATGTCCGCCGAGGAGATTACCTGGGCCGTGAACAACATCGTCAACATGCGCGATCTGGGCCTTGCCACGATCCTGAGCACGACGGATATGATTTCACTCCAGGACTATCTGGCCGAAATTATGGTCAATCCGGAGATCGCCGATTACGAGGGGTGCACGCCGGTGGAGAACAACGCCACCCTGGCCTCCGTCGGTAGTCGGCTCTTTTTTGACACCAATCTCTCCCTGCGCGGCAACCAGGCGTGTGCGACGTGTCACAATCCCAGCCATGCCTTCACGGACAGCCGTTTCCTGGACCCGGCGGAGTACAATCCCGTATCCGGAGCCTTCTCCGTGGGGGATGACAACCTGACACTCGGCGGGCGAAACGCCCCCACGGCGGCCTATGCCGCCCTGACCCCCGCCTTTATCCAGCTCAGCGACGGCAACTTCTCCGGAGGGTTCTTCCACGACGGGCGGGCGACAACGCTTAAAGATCAGGCCAAGGGGCCCTTTTTGAATCCGGCGGAGATGATGATGCCCGACGCGGCCGCCGTGGTTGCCAGAGTGGTGAGCGATACGGGCTATGTGCGTGATCTGAAGGCACTTTTTGGTGAGTCGATCTTTGACGATACCGATGCCGCCTACGACGCCGTAGCCCAGTGCATCGCCGCGTATGAGTCGACGGAGACCTTCTCCCCCTTTGATTCCAAATATGACCGGAGCAAGCTCGACCCGTCCGATCCGGACCACTACGCGATGACGCCTCTTGAGGCGCAAGGCTATGCGCTTTTCTTCTCCGAAGAGGCCAAGTGCGCCCAGTGCCACACCATCAACTCCAGCAGCGAAAAGGCAACGGGCGAGCTCTTTACCAATGCCGCCTATGAAAACATCGGCACACCCAAAAACCTGGCGGCGCTGATGATCCGCGACGGCCATACCGATGCCCTGGACCGGGGCTTGGGGGAACGAACCGATATCAATGATTCAACCCATTACGGGAAGTTCAAGGTGCCCACCCTGCGCAATATTGCCGTAACCGGGCCCTATATGCACAACGGGGTTTTTCAGGAGTTTCGAACGGTGCTGGAGTTTTATGATCACATGACGGGGCAGGGGAGTCACCCGCTCAATCCGGAGACCAATACCACCTGGGAGGCTCCGGAGGTGAACGCGACGGTCAATTACACGACGCTGGAGGCGATGTCGCCGTTTAGCGAGAGTGACATCGATGCGCTGGAAGCCTTTTTAAAGACCCTCACCGATGCCCGTTACGAGGCGCTGCTGCCCTGATTAATCGTCATCTTCGATGATGATGATGTTGCGGGTGCGGATGGGAACGACCTGTTTGGAGACCGGCACGGAGCCGTGCTGGTTGAGGCCGGAGAGGCGGTGGCGCAGCTCGTTGATCTCGTCTTCCATATCCATGATCTGACGGCGCATTTTCAAGATGATGTCCGCACCGGCGATGTTAACGCCCAGGTCGCGGGTCAGCTCCAAGATCGCCTTGATCTCGTCGATGTTGCGCTGGGAGTAAAGGCGGATCCGTCCGTCGCTGCGGGCCGGTTTGATGAGGCCTTCGCGCTCATACTGGCGCAGGGTCTGGGGGTGAATTTCCAGAACCTTCGCCACCACGCTGATCATATAGACCGGTTCGTCGAAACTGTGCATAACGGACTCCTTTTAGAGTTTTTCTTCCAAGGTCTTGGCCAGGTCGGCATCCAGCTCGGACGCTTTGGGAATGGCCACCTTGATCCGGATGAAAAGATCGCCTTTGATATTGCTTTTGCGGTTGGTAACCCCCATGCCCTTGACCCGGAATTTTTGGCCGCATTTGGTCCCCTCCGGAACCTTGAGGGTGATCTCTTTTTCCAACGTTTTAATCGGTACCTTGCCGCCGAAAATCGCGGTTTTCAGGTCGATCTCCGTCTCTTTGGTCAGGTCGTCGCCCTCGCGGACGTACTCCGGAGACTCCGCCACCAGAATCTCCAGGTGCAGGTCGCCGCGGTGGCCCTGCATCTCCTTGCCCCGGCCTTTGACCCGAAGCACTTCGCCGTTTTTAATCCCGGCGGGGATTTTCACATTGAGCGAATCGCCCTGGACGTTAACGCTCTGGGTGCCGCCCATGACCGCCACATTAAAGGGGATGGTGAGTCGGGCATGAATGTCCAGATCGGGGCCGCCGAAGTTAAAGCCGCTGGAAAACCCGCCAAACCCGCCGCCCTGGCGTCGGCCGCCGAAGCCGCCGCCCTGACCGAAGATCTGGTTGAGGATATCGTTAAGGTCGAAATCCCCGCCCTGACCCTGGGCGAAGTCATGGAAACTCTGGTTCCCGAACATGCTGTCGCCGAACTGGTCATACTGCGAGCGCTTCTTCTCGTCGCTTAAGATCTCGTAGGCGGCGTTAATCTCTTTAAATTTATCTTCCGCCCCGGCCTCTTTGTTGATATCGGGGTGGTATTTGCGCGCCAGGCGTCGGTACGCCTTCTTAATCTCCTCCTGGGTGGCGCTTGCGGTGACCCCCAGGGTTTCGTATAAACTTTTACCTGCCATTGCTCTATTCCTCTGTACAAACGATAATCTGTCATATAAGTTTCATGGATTGTATCACAAAAGTTTAGTCTTAGTCAATCAAGTTATTTTCTTCCTAAGGGTAGCGTGGTATAATCGCCCGAAAATTATTCCCCAAGGACAACCATGGATGTCAAAGAAGCCTTAGCCAAACGCCAGTCGATCCGCGCCTATCGCCCCGAACCGGTGGCCAGAGAGGTCATTGAGCGGATTCTGGAAGCGGCGGGCAAATCCCCATCCGGCGTCAATATGCAGCCGTGGGAGATTGTTGTCGTTCAGGGCCAAGCCAAGGACGCCCTGTGTCAGAAAGTGGAAAAGGCCTTTTTGGAAGATCTGGACGATCCGGCGGATTACCAGTATTATCCGGAGAAGTGGATCGAGCCCTTCAAGAGCCGGCGCATGGCCTGCGGCCTGCAGATGTACGAGGCCCTGGGTATCGAGCGCAAGGATAAAGAGCGCCGCAAAGGGCAGTGGGCGGCCAACTACCGCGCCTTTGACGCGCCGGTGGTGATCTATTTCCTCATGAAAAACCACTTCGGCGAAGGCACCTACCTGGACTTCGGAATGTTTATCCAGTCCATCGCCCTGGCGGCGGTGGAAGAGGGCCTGGGTACGTGTATCCAGGCGGCTTTGGCCGATTACCCCACCATTGTTAAAGAGGCCATCGGCTACGCGGACAAAGACCACCGTCTGGTCTGCGGCATGGCCCTGGGCTATCCGGATATGGAACACCCCAGCAACACCTACCGAACCCCCAGAGAGCCGATCAGCGCCTTTACAACCTTTATCGACTAATCAGAGTCGGTAAGGGGCAAGCAGCATCTCCACCGCTTCAACGGCCTGAAGGTACTCCGCCCGGTCCCGGGCGATCTTCGCTCCCAAAAATCCCCCTTCAATCACCATAAAAATCATCGATGCCAGCTTCTGGGTATCGCACGCTTTGAGCTCGTTCGCCGCTACGGCGCGATCCAGGGTCGCTTTCGCTCCCGCTTTGTTCTCCAAAAAGATCTCATGCAGTTTGGCGTAAAAGTCCTCATCCAGGTTGCTCATCTCCTGAATCAGGTTGGCAAAGGGGCAGCCGCGCCCCATATCGCCTTGGGCAAAACGGCGCAGGTGTGCCAGCAGGTTTTCCACAAAGGGGGCCTCGTCGGCGGAGAGAAAGCCCTTGAGTTTCTCATCGATCGCCGCCAGGGCCATCTCTTTTTTGCTTTTAAAGAAATAGTACATCGACCCCTTGTTCAGCCCCGCCTTGTGCAAAATAGCCGAAAGGGACGCCCCCTGATAGCCGTGGGTGTAGATTTCGTCAAAGGTGATATCGATCAGTTTTTGTCGGGTGTCAGTTTTCATGCCCCCATTATAACAGAAAAAAAGCGACTTGACCAATCGGTCAAAAAATGGCTATACTTCGGAAATTGACCGATCGGTCAACTGATAAAACCCAAGGAGATACAATGATTTTAGTAACAGGTGCATCCGGTCAGCTGGGCCGATTGGTGATTGAAGAACTTTTGCAGCGCGTGGATGCGTCGGAGATTATTGCGGCGGCCCGCGATGTTAAGAAGATTGAAGATTTGGGCCAGCGCGGTGTGCAGCTCCGGACGTTGGATTATGCCGACGCTTCCGGCATCCCGGCGGCGCTGGAAGGGGTGACCCGGCTGCTGCTGATCTCCTCATCCGAAGTTGGGCAGCGTCTAGCCCAGCACAAAAACGTGATCGAGGCGGCAGCCAAGACGGGGCTTGAGCTTCTGGCCTATACGAGCATTCTCCATGCCGATACCACGCCCCTGCCGCTGGGCAACGAGCATAAAGCGACCGAAGCGCTGATCAAAGTCTCCGGAATCCCCTATACGCTGCTTCGCAACGGCTGGTACACGGAAAACTACACCCTGGCCGCCGGTATGGCCGTGGCCCACGGTGCGGTGATCGGCTGCGCAGGGGAGGGAAAAATCGCTTCCGCCGCGCGGGCTGACTATGCCAAGGCAGCCGCGGTGGTGCTGACGTCGCCCGTTCAATCCGGAGCGGTCTACGAACTGGCGGGTGATGAGGCCTATACCCTGAGCGAGCTAGCGGCAACCATCAGCGAGGTCAGCGGCAAGGCCGTCGCCTACGTCAACATGAGCGAAGCAGAATATGAGCAGGCATTGCTGGGAGCGGGGCTTCCGGATTTTGTGGCAAAACTGTTGAGTGAGTCGGATACGGGTGCATCCAAGGGGGGATTGTTTGATGAGAGCAAGACCCTGAGCCGTTTGATCGGTGAGGCAACCACACCGCTCAAAGCCTGCGTCAAGGCAGCGCTGCAGGGCTAAGGTTGCTCCGGAGCCTGCCGCTCCGGAGCAAGATTTTTAGTGCAGGAAGTGGCGGGTTCCGGAGAAGTAGATGGCGATGCCGTGTTCATCGGCTGCGGCGATCACTTCGTCATCCCGGACACTGCCGCCCGGTTCGATAATCGCCTTGACCCCGGCGCCCGCTGCGGCGTCGATGGAGTCCCGGAAGGGGAAGAAGGCTTCGCTGGCCATGGCCGCGCCGGTTACGTCCAGCTCCATCTCCTTCGCTTTTTTCAGGGCACACTGGGCCGCATCGACGCGGCTGGTCATCCCCATACCGATGGCAACGAGCGCTCCGTCTTTAACATAGGTCACGCAGTTGGACTTGGTTCCCGCTGCGATCTTGTAGGCGATCTCCAGGTCTTTCATCATGGCGGCGTCGGCGCTGTGCTTGCCCTTTTTCTCCGCATTTTTTACTTCGTTTTCTTTGACCGCGTCCGTATCCTGGAAGACAAAGCCGCCCAGAACGTGTTTGAAGTCGTACTTGTCATCCGGAGTGGCCAGCAGGCCGTTTTTGTTCAGGGTGAAGAGCTTGAGGCGCTTTTTGCTTTCGAAGACCTCCAGGGCATCCGCGTCAAAGGCCGCGGCGACGATGACTTCGAGGAAGAGTTCGTTCATCTTTTCCGCCATCTGCTTGGTCACGGTTCCGTTCACCGCCACCACGCCGCCGAATGCGGAAACAGGGTCGCATTTCAGGGCTTCGACGTAGGAGTCGTAGAGGTTGGCTTTAATCGCGCAGCCGCAGGGGTTGCCGTGCTTGACGATGGTGACACAAGGGTCGGCGCCAAAGCTCGTGGCGATCTTGACCGCTCCGGAGATGTCGGTGAGGTTGTTGAAGCTGGGTTCGCCCTTAATCACTTTAAAGTAGTTGTCGTAGAAGTTGTCAAACTGATAGAGCGCCCCCTTCTGGTGGGGGTTTTCGCCGTAGCGCAGGCTTTGGACGAGGTTTCCGGAGATGAACTCCGCGTCGGAGCTTTCGTTGAAACGGCGGCTCATGTAGGTGGCGATCATGCTGTCGTATGCCGCGGTGTGCTCGTAGGCTTTGATCATCAGGCTGCGGCGGAATTCGAAGGTGTCGGTGCCGTTTTTAAGGGCATCAATCACCGGAGTGAAGTCGCTGTTGCTGGTGACGATGAGAACGTCCTGGAAGTTTTTGGCCGCACTGCGGACCATGGCGGGGCCGCCGATGTCGATGTTTTCGATGATTTCCGCGAAGTCGTCGGTGCGAAGGGTGGTCGCTTTAAAAGGGTAGAGGTTGACGCAGACCAGATCGATGGCGCCGATGCCGTGCTGGTTGATGGTTTCGATGTGCTTGGCGTTGCCACGGATGTGGAGGATTCCGCCGTGAACCATGGGGTGCAGGGTCTTGACGCGGCCGTCCAGCATCTCCGGAAACTTCGTTACTTCGGAGATATCGATGGCGTTGATGCCGGCATCGTTGAGGGTTTTGAGGGTACCGCCGGTGCTGACGATTTCAAAATTGAGGGAGACGAGGGAGCGGGCAAACTCGACGATGCCCGTTTTGTCACTTACGGAAAGCAGTGCGCGTTTCATTATGGCAAGTCCTAAGGGAAGTTATTTTTATGGAATTATGCCAAAAAGTGCTAAAAAGGGGCGGGGTGGAACAAAGCTCTTTATTTGGGTAAGAGAACCGTAAACTTAGCCCCGTCATCCTCGTTTTCCGCGGTGATGGTGCCCCGGTGTTCGTCGATGATCTTCTTGGCGATATTGAGCCCGATTCCCATGCCCTGGTGGGTCTTGGTGCTGACGAAGGGGTCGAAGATGTTTTCAATAATGTCTTCCCGGATCCCGCCGCCGTTGTCCTTTAGCTCGATCCGGATCGCTGCCGGGGTTTCGTCGATGGTGATATCGAGCCGGCGTTCGTCAAACTGGCGGCTTTTTGCCAGTTCGTCCAGGGCGTTGTTGAGGATAATGATCCAGACCTGTTCGATCCGCTGTTTGACCACCTTGGCCTCGTAGACCTCCTGATCTCGGTTCATGTCCATGCTAAAGAGGGTGCCGTTGAGGGTGATGTTGGAGATCTGTTTGGAGCGGTTGTAGATCATCCGGAGCGCATAGATCAGGGTCTGGTAGATGTTGGTCGGTTCCCGCTTGGTCTCGGTCTTTTTGGAGATTTCCCGCACCGTATCGACGATGGTGGAGATGCGGCTGATCCCTTCGTTGATGGTGTCCATCGATTCGAGCAGGGTGGATTTGAGGGTTTCATCCCCGATCTCGTCCACATCCATCTTCATCAGCTCCATGTTGCCCTTCATGTAGGCCAGGGGGGTGTTGATCTCGTGGGTGATCCCGGCGGCCAGTTTCCCGATGGAGGCGAGCTTGATGTCGCGCACGCGGCTCTCTTTGAGGGTTTCAAACTCCGTCACGTCACTGAAGACGATGATAAAACGGTTGTCGTGGTCGTACTCTTCCTTGCTGACCCCGCTGTGGTAGAGCATGTTGGTGGCGTGGATGTTAAAGATGTGGGTCTTGCCCTTGTGCTCGATCCGGAGCTTGTGGCGGTCGTTGGTTTTGTCAAAGAGTCCCAGGTACCACTCCGCCTCAAAGCAGTTAAGAAACCCGTCCTTTTCGCTGGCCTGGAAGTGGTTGGTAAGATGCTGCAGGGAAGAACCCGCGGAGATATCGGGAAAGAAACGGGTAAAGGCGCGGTTGGCGTCGGTAATGATGTCGTGGCTGACGACGCAGACCAGGTTCTCTTCCGAATCGAGAATGGCCCGGTTGTAGCGTTCCTGGCGTTTGAGCTCTCTAGTGCGCTCCTCGACCCGCTCTTCCAGCTCCTGATTGAGCTGTTTGAGCTCTTTTTCCTTACGCATCAGCTTGGTATGCAGGGAGATGGTCGAGCGGATACGGGCCAGCATCTCCGTGCGGTCGAAAGGTTTGGCGATAAAGTCGTTGACCCCGCACTCAAGGGCACGGATTTTGCTGTCCATGTCGTTAAGGGCCGTGATCATGAGGATCGGCGTGTTCTGGATGGTCTCGTGCTCGCGGATGCGGCGGCTGGCTTCAAAGCCGTCCATGACGGGCATCATGGCATCCATGAGGATGATGTCCGGCGTATGCAGCAGGGCCATGCTCAGCGCCTCTTCCCCGTCGCCCGCTTCGACGATGGTGTAGTTCTCCCGGCGCAGCACATGGTGGATCAAGACCCGGTTGTCGGCGATGTCGTCGACGATCAAGACGACGGGGCTCACCAACTGACCCGGGGTAACAAAAGTGCTTGGGGAGGGATGGAAAGTCGCATCGGGCTCGCTTGCTTTATTGGAATGCATTTAGTGTATCTTAATCGCTGATCTAATAAAATCAGCTTATATGCAGTTTTAGTCCTAATTTTACGAACATCAAATTGAAATACAGAGGTGCCGATTGTTTTTTGGAAAGAATAACGACCAATCCCGCGAAATCGAAACGCTGCACGAGGAGATTTCACGGCTTAAGGGAGAAGTAGAGTTTTATCAGGCCGTCGCCGCGGTGGGCGATAAGGAAATGACCTTTGTACTTAAAGACGGCCGCCTTGTTTTCCACTCCAACAATATCAAAGAGGTGGAAGACATGGACGAGATGGTCCGCGAGCTGCAGACCGGCAAAAAAGAGATCTCCGTGCGCGACTGCCAGGGCAGCGTCCGGAGCTTTCCCCTTCCCAACGGCGGTACGGCCTATGTGGTCAAACGCCTGGATGTCAAGGATGCCAGCAGCTCCAATCTGCTTCACATGCACCAGGAGACGATCAAATACGCCCTCAAAGACTCCCAGACCCTCTTTGAAAGCCTGCTCAAGGAGCTGCACGAAATGGTGCAGGACTCCAAGTCCACCGCCGAAGGTTCCATCAAAGGGCTGGAGTACAACAACAAAATCACCCGCGCCATGGAAAAACTCTATGACAACACCGACCAGGCCGTTTCCGTCACGGAAAACCTGAGCCAAAACAGCGCCTCAATCCAAAACGTCATCACCCTGATCGAAGGGATCGCGGAGCAGACCAATCTGCTGGCCCTTAATGCCGCCATCGAAGCGGCCCGCGCCGGTGAACACGGCCGCGGCTTCGCCGTTGTCGCGGATGAAGTTCGTAAACTGGCGGAACGCACCCAAAACGCCACCAAAGAGATCAGCATCGTCGTCAAAACCATGCAGCAGGAAACCGCCGAGATTAAAAGCTCCACGGAAGAGATCAGCTCCCTGGTCAACGAGACCAAAGAGAACGTCGACATCATGCAGGATCTGGTCAAGCAGTTCCAGAAAAATGCGAGCCGCTCCGTCTACGAGGTGATGAGCATCGCGGACAAGGTCTTTATCTCCCTGGCCAAAACCGACCACGTCATTTATAAAAACAACGTCTACGCCCTGATCTTCGGGGAACAGAGCGAGTTTAAAGCCGTGGATCACCACAGCTGCCGTCTGGGCAAATGGTATACCCAGGGTGTGGGTAAAGAGCTCTTCTCCACCATGCCGTCCTTCCCGGCACTGGACAAACCGCACGGTGTGGTTCACGAAGAGGCCAACAAACTGGCCCAGGAGTGCGGCGGCGGCAAAGTGGTCTGCTCCATCACGCAGATCGAACGCAGCATCCACAAGATCGAGACAGCCAGCAAGGATGTCTTCAAATATCTGGATAACCTCGTTGAAGAGCGCTCGAAAGAGCTCATGACCCAGGCGGTGGACGATCTTTTCGGAGCCGTTGATATTCTAAAAGCAAAGGTGTAACGCGTGGCAGACAAGATTAATATTGCCGTCATCGATGATGAGGTGCAGATTCTCAATATGCTGGAAAAGTTCTTTAAAAAGAACGAAAACTATAAGGTAACGACCTATTCCAACCCGGTCACGGCACTGGGAAGTCTCAAGGCGGGCACGTACGATATCGTTCTGCTCGACATTATGATGCCCCAAAAAGACGGCATCGAAGTGCTCAAGGAGATCAAAGAGAAGGCTCCGGAGACCAAGGTGTTGATGATGACCGCGTACTCCAGCCTGGACCGCGTACTCAACTCCCACAAGCTGGGAGCAGAGGGGTATGTACTCAAGCCCTTCGAAAGCCTCAGCACTGTGGAGAAAAAGTTAAAAGAGCTTCTGGCCTAATCCCGCCAGGAGTCGGTCAGGGCGATGTTCTGCCGGACTGCTTCATAGAGTACAATGGAGACCGCATTGGACTGATTGAGGCTCCGGAACTCCTTGCGCATGGGGATGGTGATCTTCCCCGTTTCGCGCCGGGCCATCAGCCCCTCCGGAAGCCCCGTATCCTCACTGCCGAAATAGATAAAATCCCCCGGTAAAAACTCCACCTCGAAATAGCTCTGCGTTGTTTTGGTCGTGGCGAAAAAATGGCGATCATCCATGGGGTGGGCCGTCCAAAAATCCTCGATACTCTCCCACACATGCAGATCCAGTTTCGGCCAATAATCCAGGCCCGCCCGG
This sequence comes from Helicobacteraceae bacterium, assembly GCA_003250175.1. Classification (GTDB taxonomy): domain Bacteria; phylum Campylobacterota; class Campylobacteria; order Campylobacterales; family SZUA-545; genus SZUA-545. Next base: position 1,146 of record QKHD01000030.1, on the reverse strand, counting down.
CGGATGCGTTTTTCATCCAGTTCGAAGGGAATGGGCTTGACGATGTGCAGGGTTGCCCCCGTACTGACACAGGTCCGGCCGATGGTTCCGGTATTTTGGGGGATTTTGGGGCTGACCAGGACGATATTGACCATTTTCATACTCGTTTGCTGTATAATTTCGTGAAATTCTATCAAAGGGTGATTAATGTTTAAAATTTTTCCCATCGACGGCGGTATCACGGCGGCACAGGGCTTCTTTGCCGACGGGATCAACTGCGGCCTGAAAAAGGAGGGGTTCGACCTGGCCTTTTTCCGAAGCGAGGTTCCCTGCGACGTGGCGGCGGTCTTTACCACCAACCGCTTCGCGGCGGCTCCGGTTGTCGATGCGAGAAAAAAGGTACTGAAAAAGAGCCAGTTTATGCTGATCAACTCCAAGAATGCCAACGCCATGACCGGCGAACAGGGCTTCAAGGACATCGAAGCGATTCTGGCTGACGTACCCTATGAAAACCCCATGATGTGCTCCACCGGCGTCATCGGCTCCTTTATGCCCGTGGAGAAGATCAAAGCCGGTATCAAGCAGTTTGATTTTAACGCCCGCAACGGTCACAACGCCGCCAAGGCGATCATGACCACCGACCGCTGGGACAAGCAGATCGCCTTTGAAGTCCAGCTCGAAAGCGGCGAAAGTTTCCGAATGGGTGCCATGGCCAAGGGTGCGGGGATGATCGCCCCCAACATGGCCACCATGCTCTGCTACGTCACCACCGACGCCAAAGTGGAGCGTCCGGAGCTGCAGGGGATTTTGGAGCGCTGCATCGACAGCAGCTTCAACGCCGTCAGCGTCGACGGCGATATGTCCACCAACGACTCGGTCTTTGTCTACGCCAACGGCAAGAGCGGTGCTTACCATGCCGCCGCCTTTGAAGAGGCGCTACGCATGGCGCTGCACCACCTGGCCCTGGAGCTGGTACGTGACGGCGAAGGGGCTACCAAGCTGGTTGCCTTTGAGGTATCCGGAGCCATGAACACCGACGAGGCCAAAAAGGCGGCCAAAATGATCAGCAACTCCCTGCTGGTTAAAACCGCACTCTTCGGTCAGGACCCCAACTGGGGCCGTCTGGCCATGGCGGTGGGTGCCAGCGGCATCGCCTGCGATGAGACC
>QKHD01000042.1 GCA_003250175.1 Helicobacteraceae bacterium | reverse complement strand
TGTAGACGGCGCGCTCCTTGAGTTTGGAAGAGTAGCGCATGATGGCCGTCAGGAGATCAATTTTCCTGCGAAGATCAAACAGCCCCTGGCAGTTCTCCGGAGCCCCGCGCCGGTCAACATAGAGCAGGGAGGTCAGGGCATCGAATCGGATGGCAAAAAAGTTAAAGAGCATCCGGATGGTGACGTGATACTCAAAGTCGATCACCGCAGGGCCAAAGAGGCGGATGTCGCCAAACTGCTCGTCACGGAGCTTTTGCACCTGGCGGTAAAAGAGAAGATACTCTTTTGGAAGAATAAAGCCCCATTTAAAGCGGTTGACGGCGTTGCCCACCTGAAAGTGCTTGGAAAAAGGTGCGAGGGTTTCAAAGACGTGGATTAGATCGCGTCGCAGGATATTGGGGTTTTCCACGTGCTCCCTGGAAGGGATCAGGATATAGAGAATCCGGCAGTCGGAGAGGCTCTGGCTAAAAGCCGCCAAAGCAGGCAGCTCCTTCATCTCATCCATCCGGACCCGGATGGTGATGTCCGTAACACCCAGCTCTTTGAGCAGGGCAGGGGTCTGCTCCGGTTCTTTGTCCAGATTGACCCCCATCCCGAAAAAGTGCTCCAAGGAGACGGGGCGGGGCCGGAAACCGACCAGATAGCGGGCAAAGGCCAAGGGGTAGACGGTGAGAATCGTCAGGGCCGAGACGATCAGGTCATCCCAGTATTTACGGCGGATTCGAGCCTTATAGGCCTTGTCCCGCATGTGGGAGGGTTGATCGGAAAGATGATCCCACGGCACCACGGCTTATTCGCTTATGAGTTCGTCGGTGTAGATGGCAAAGCCCATGGCGCGGCCCTCTTCGCCGGCATAGGCGCCGCCCATGGCGACACTGCGGTTGCCCACCAGGCAGCGGAAGAAGAGCTCGTCATAATACTCCAGTTCCGTGTGGTACAGCGGTGTCACGATCACACGCTCGGCGGTAATCGCTTTAGCACTTTCGTAGAGCTTGGTTAAAGCGCTCCGGAGCGCATCGGAAACCTGATCCATAATAGGAACCAGCTCGTCGGCATCGGTAACGTTGATGAGGGCGTTAAGCCAGGGGATGTCGGCTGCGGTAAGGGCTTCGATGTTGTGGTCCGTAAAATGGGCCAGATCGATTCCCGTCTCCTTGGCAATGAGCTGGGGCACGGTGATGTTGCCCAGCTGTACGGCACTCTCCTGGGTAAACTCCCCTAAAAGCTTGGCACAGAGGCTGGCGGCTTCGCAGATATTGTCATGGCTGGTCCACTCCGCACCGATCTGGTGAATCTCCGTCGTCGGGTAGCGGAAAACCGGCTGAACGTAGAACCATTTCTGGTGCTCCGTACTGCGGCCCAGACGTTTGGTAATGAGGCGCACCACATCCTGGGAGCTGTCGGCTCTTAGGCTTACCCGATGGTTGGCGATGTCGCTAAAAGCGATCACGTCTTTTTGCTGTTTGAGGGTCTGGTGGTAGGAGAAGTAGGGCGTGGCGATCTCTTCGAAACCGCTGGCGTAGAAGATCTCCACGCAGCGGTTTTCGATAAAGCGTTTACGCTTGGCATTGGCACCGAAGTAGAGTTTGCTTCCCTGGGGGATGGCAAATTCGTTGATCATTTCGCCGTACCGTAGAAGACTTCGCTAAAGACGCGGTTGGCGGTACCGTCGTAGGGGCGTTTGCCCAGTTCCGCCATGACCATCTCCAGGGAGTTCAGCGCCCAGGCCGTCTCGTAAGGCTTGATAAAGCCCATGTTGTTGATCCGGAAGATCTTGCCCTTGAGGTGGTCCTGACCACCCGCCAGGTTGATGGCGTATTTGTTTTTCAGCACTTTACGGATGGCGTCGGACTCTTCCGTGAAGATGGTCGCCATGGAGAGGGCCGGGGTCTTGGGGTAGCTGGAAAGGCCGATGGCTTCCAGTGCTTTCATGGTCGCTTCGTGGCGTTTGGCCGTGGTGGCGTAGAGGAAGTCGGCACCGCCCTGGGCGTCGATTTCATCCAGTACCGCACCCAGACCGATAATCAGGGTAGTCACCGCCGTGTAGGCCGTGGTACTTTTACGCTGGGATTTGAGTTCGCTGGCCAGGTTAAAGTAGTAGCCGCGGGGCTCTTTTTCAACCAGCTCGACCGCGGCCTTGGAGAGGCCGATCATGGCCAGACCCGGAGGGAGCATAAAGGCCTTCTGGCTGCCGGCAATCAGGGCGTCGATGTGGGTGGTGTCGATTTTTTCCACACCCACGGCGGTGATGCCGTCGGCAATGATCTTGATCTTGGGGTTGATCGCCTTGGCCGCTTTGGCAATGGCTTCAACAGGGTGGCGAAGCCCACCGGCGGATTCACTGATCTGGATGGTGATGGCATCGATGCTGCTGTCGGCTTTCAGGGCCGCTTCCACGTCGGCGACGCTGGCGGGGGTGTCCCAGCCGTATTGAAGTTCCTGGGTAGGAATGCCGTACGCCTGGGCGATCTTGCCGAAGCGCTCGCCGAATTTTCCGGAGTTGATAAAGAGCAGTTTGCTTTTGCAGAGGTTGATCACGGCCGCCTCCATGGCGCCGGTGCCGCTGCAGCCGAGCATCAGAACCTCTTCCATGCCGAAGAGCTTGAGCAGCTTGGTGCGGGTCGCTTCAAAAATCGCCTCAAATTCGGGAGTACGGTGGTGGATCGTTTCGGTGGCCATGGCCTGTCGGATATTTTCCGGTACGGGGGTCGGTCCAGGGGTGAGTAGGATCATCGTGTGATTGCCTTAATCAAGGGGTTAAATTGTCGCGATTATAGCAAAAAAAATGTAAAGCAAAAAGGCCCCGGAGTTGGGGCCTTGGAAAGCGGTGTTATCTGGAAGAGAGTTTATTAAGGATATCGAGAACCTCGCCCATTTTGCTTTGGACGTTCTGGATCTCTTCGACGAGGCTTTCCATTTCGCGGGCATTGCCGTTCATGGTCTCGCTGCTATCGCCGATACCCTGGACGACGACACTGATGGTGGCGTTGCTTTCCGTGAGGGATTTCTGGGTGCGTTCGGCGAGTTTACGGACTTCATCGGCAACGACGGCGAAGCCGCGGCCGTGTTCACCGGCGCGGGCTGCTTCGATGGCGGCGTTAAGGGCCAGCAGGTTGGTCTGTTCGGCGATATCGCCGATAACCGTAAGCACCTCTTTGGCCTGTTCGGCGTCATGGCTGAGCTGGCTGAGCTGTTCGGC
>QKHD01000163.1 GCA_003250175.1 Helicobacteraceae bacterium | reverse complement strand
AAGTGGATGACTACCGTACCATGCGGGTCGTGGGCAGCAGCATGGATGACAGCGCCGGAGAGAGCTTTGACAAGGTTGCCAAGATGCTGGGGCTGGGTTACCCCGGCGGGCCGGTGATTGAAACCCTGGCCAAAGAGGGTGATCCCAAACGCTTCGAGCTGCCCAAGCCGCTGCGCCAGAGCAAAGCGGTCGCCTTTAGCTACTCCGGATTAAAAAATGCCGTCCGGCTGCATATCGAATCCCTGGGCGAAGAGATGACGCAGCAAGATATGCAAGACATCGCCGCCTCCTTCCAGGCAAGCGCCTTCGGCCATATTTTCGATAAGCTAAAACGATATTTTGATACCATTCCTCCCAAAGACCTGGCGGTCGTCGGCGGGGTCAGTGCCAATACCTATTTTAGGGAAGGGCTGGAACGCCTCTGCAAAACCTACGGGGTGCAGCTGCATGTTGCCCCCCTGAACTATTGCAGTGATAACGCCGCCATGATCGGCCGTGCCGCCGTCGAGGCCTACCGTCTGGGAGATTTTGCGGATCCGGACGGTGTCGATGTCTATTCCCGCAGTGATTTGGAGCAACAATGAGATTTTTACTACCCCTTTTCTTTTTAGGACTGCTGCCCGCCTGGGCCGGTCTGGTCAATGCTGTTTCCGTCGTAGTCAACGACGAACCGATCACTCTGTATGAGATCGATGAAAAGGCCAGAGCCCTCAAGGTTTCCGCTTCAGAAGCCCTGAACGTGCTCATTGATCAGAAGATTCAAGAATCAGAGATCAAGCGCATGGGCATTGAAGTAACCCCCTTTGAGATCGACGAGCGTATGGAGTCCATCGCCGCATCCAATAACCTGACGTTGACAGAGTTTAAAGAGGTGCTGGCCAGCCGTTTTATCAGTCTCGAAGCCTACCGCAAAGACCTGAGCGACAAGGCTCTGCAGGAAAAAGTGGCTCAGGCTATTATGACCGAAGAAAGCACCAGTGTCGAGCGGGAAGATGCCCGTATCTATTACGACAACCACACCGACGAGTTCGACATTCCCAAAAAAGTCAAAGTCACCAAATACGCCTCATCCAACCGCCAACAACTGTTGGCGTATTTGCGAAACCCCATGATGATCAACAGCGGGGTTGCGGTGGAAAAAGAGACCATCGACACCGCCTCCATGAACCCCCAGCTTTTCTCCATGGTGATGGAGACGCCCGTGGGCAGCTACACTCCCATGCTTCCCATGGGGCAAAACCTCTATGTGTCGATTCGTGTGGATGAAAAGATCGATACAGTGAAGAGAAAATTCGAAGAGGTGGAGGGGATGATCGTCGCCAAGCTCCGGAAAGACAACGAAAGCAAAGCGATCGAACGCTACTTCCAAAAACAGCGCGCCAAGGCTAAGATCGTCACCCTCCGACGCCCCTAAGGGCGAAGGCTTTTGACGGCCTCGTAGGCGACGGAGAGGACGCGGTCCAGTTCCTCTGGCGTAATGGCATAGGGCGGCATAAAATAGACCGACCCACCCAGGGGGCGAAGTAGTACTCCCTGGGAAAGTGCATATTCATACACCTCCATGCCGATCCGGCGCTCCGGAGCGAACCCCTTCAGATCAAAGGCTCCGATCATACCCCGCTGGCGGATTTTTTCCACGCAGTCTAATTCGGCAAAACGTGCCAGACCCTCCGACATGCTCCGGATGAGACGCTGATTTTTTTCAATCACCGATTCATTCTCAAAAAGATCCAGCGTGGCATTGGCCGCGGCGCAGGCAATGGGGTTGCCCGTATAGCTATGGGAATGTAAAAAGGCCTTCCCTTCGCCGTAATCGCAATAAAAGGCCTGATAAACGTCGTCGGTGGTCATGACGACGGAAAGGGGCAGATAACCCCCCGTAAGCCCTTTGGAGAGGCACATAAAATCCGGGGTAACCCCCGCCTGTTCACAGGCAAAAAGAGTGCCCGTGCGGCCAAAGCCTACGGCAATCTCATCGGCTATGAGGTGGACGTCATAACGTTCGCAGAGGGCCTTGGCCTTGGTGATGTAGGAGGGGTCGTACATCTTCATGTAGCCGGCACACTGCACGAGGGGTTCGATGATAAAGGCACAGATGTGGTCGGACTCTTTTTGCAGCACCGCTTCCAAATCTTTCAGGGCAGTTTCTTCATCGCAAAGGGCAGGGGAGAGCACCTGCATGGAGCGGATCAGAATTTCGTTGTAGGTCTCTTTATACAGGGCCACGTCTCCCACGCTGAGTGCACCGATGGTTTCACCGTGGTAGCTGTTTTTTAGCGACAAGACGGTGGGCCGGATACGACCCTTGTTTTTAAAATAGTGAAAACTCATCTTGATGGCGACTTCGATGGCGCTGGAGCCGTTGTCCGCAAAAAAGATTTTATTGAGACCCTCCGGAGTAAGCGCCACCAGCCGCTCGGCCAGTCGGACGGCCGGCTCATGGGTAAAACCGGCAAAAATCACATGCTCCAACGTATCGAGCTGTTCTTTGAGTTTTTGGTTGATATAGGGGTTGGCATGGCCGAAAAGGTTGACCCACCAACTGCTGATGGCATCGATGTAGCGGTTGCCGTCAAAATCCTCAAGCCAGACCCCTTGACCTTTTTTTATAGGAATCAACGGGTAGGTTTCGTAGTCCTTCATTTGGGAGCATGGGTGCCAGATGTGTTTGAGGTCCTGAAATTTTATGTCAGAGTTTGTCACGAAAGAAGCCTTTTAAATAAACATATTTTTATGGGTATTACACTAGAATAAGTGAAAAAGACTAAAGGGAAACTTACATGATTACTTGGATGCAGCGCAGGAAGAAACTACTGGTGATTGTCATGTGGGTCACCGTCCTTGCATTTGTCGGCGCCGGATTTGTCGGATGGGGCAGCTACGACTACGGCACAAAGGCATCTTCCATCGCTTCCGTTGGGGATGTGCCGATCAAACGTGACGAACTGCAAAACGAGTATAACCGTCTTTACAGCTACTATAATCAACTTTTTGACGGAAACCTTCCCCAGGCACAGGCTGAAGAGCTCAAATCTCTGGCCCTGCAGCAACTGGTCAACAAGGCCTATCTGATGAACCTGGCCAATGAATTCGGTGTGATCGTCAGCGACGAAGAGGTGGCTGAGGAGCTCATGGGCATGAACGAATTTAAAGAAAACGGCACGTTTAACCGTGATCTGTACGAAAACACCCTGAAAAATGCCCGCCT
>QKHD01000153.1 GCA_003250175.1 Helicobacteraceae bacterium | reverse complement strand
GCAAAACTGCTTTTGCTTTATAGCTTCGGAACCGTAGGTGTTGTGCAACCCTGCACCACCGAACGCGGAATGCCTTTTGAAGTTTTCTTTTTCACTATACAAATCTTTGATGATACTTTGTATGACTAAACACAAATCCCCCACACTTTGGAATATAAAAGCTTGGGCTATAATATCTTTCATATGACCAACAAGGGGGAGTTTATGGCCGTCAAAAGTCTCTACATCGTTTCGCAGGAAGCCGCGTCGGGTACGCTGATCGTGACCATGGGCATGATGGAGCTGCTCCGCCCCCATGTGGGCCGCGTCGCCTTTTTCCGGCCTATCGTCGAGAGTGAAAACGACCCCGACACCGCCTTTATCCTGGAGCACTTCGGCATCGATATGCCCCTGCACGGCACCTACGGGCTTTTGCTGGACGAGGCGGAGACCCTTCTGGCGCAAAACAACGCCCACGCCTTGATGGAGCGGCTCATCACCGCCTTTGCGGAGCTGAAAAAATCCTACGACTTTATCCTCTGCGAAGGGCTGGCCAGCCACCGCTTTCCGCTGGGCACCTCCGGAGACATCAACCTGGAGATCGCCAAAAACCTGGGCGTGAGCATCATCTCCGTGCACAGCGCCAAGGATAAAAATGCCAAGAGCATCGCCGAGGAGTACACCCTGGAATCCTCCGCCATTCTGGCCAAAGGGTGCAGCCACTTTGCCGCCTTTATCAACCGCGGGGCTCCCGACACCTGCCCCATGATTAAAGAGCGCACCACCCGTCCGGAGACCCCCGTTTTCTGCCTTCCGGAGACTCCGGAGCTCGACGCCCCCACCATGGGCGAAGTGCTCACCGCCCTGAGAGGCGAACTGATTTTAGGCGGCGAGGCCGACCTGGCGCGGGTAGCCAAACAGACCAAGGTCGCCGCCATGCAGGTGGGGCATTTTTTGGAGCGCCTCGAAGACGGCGATCTCATCATCACCCCCTGGGACCGCGACGACATCATCCTCGCCACCCTGGAGGCCAACCGCTCCGGCGACTACCCTACCCTGGCGGGTCTGGTGATCACGGGCAACACCGCTCCGGAGGCAGCGATCCGCAAGCTCATTTCCGGAATGGACCCGATCCCCGTGATCGTCGTGGCCACGGACACCTACGAAACCGCCAAGGCGATCGACCGCGTCCCCGCACGGCTGCACACCAAAGCCAAGCGCAAGATCGCCCTGGCTAGAGGCCTTTTTCGCCAGCATGCCGATGCCGAGGCCCTCATCCAACGCCTCGCTCTCGAAACCCCCGGCATCATGACGCCCGTCATGTTTGAACACACCCTCTTTGAACGCGCCCGAAGCAACCGCAAGCGGATCGTCCTGCCCGAGAGCGACGACGAGCGCATCTTGCGCGCCGCGGAGATTCTGGTGCGCCGCGACGTGGCCGACCTGGTGCTGCTGGGCAATCCGGAGGAGGTGGTGCGCCGTGCGTCGGCCCTGGGGCTTGACCTCTCCGGAATCCCCATCATCGACCCCAAACGCTCGGAAAAACGCGACGCCTACGCCGCCAAGCTCTACGAAATGCGCCGCCACAAAGGGATGAAAGAGGAAGATGCCCGTGAACTGGTGCAGGACGTGAGCTACTTCGGCACCCTCATGGTGGCCTCCGGCGATGCGGACGGCATGGTCTCCGGAGCCGCCCACACTACCCAGGAGACGGTGCGCCCCGCCCTGCAGGTGATCAAAACCCAGCCGGGTATTTCCATTGTCTCCAGCGTCTTTTTGATGTGCATGGAGACGGAGGTGCTGGTCTTTGGCGACTGCGCCGTCAACCTCGACCCCACCGCCGAAGAGCTGGCCCAGATCGCCGTCTCGTCGGCGCAGACCGCCACGCAGTTTGGTGTGACGCCCCGCGTAGCGATGCTCTCCTACTCCACGGGCAGCTCTGGACAGGGGGCCGATGTGGAGAAGGTCAAGGAGGCGACCCGGATCGCCAAAGAGCTGGCTCCGGAGATCCCCATCGAAGGGCCGATCCAGTACGACGCCGCCGTCGACGCGGACGTGGCGGCCAAAAAACTGCCGGGCAGCCATGTGGCAGGACAGGCCACGGTCTTTATCTTCCCCGACCTCAACACGGGCAACAACACCTACAAAGCGGTGCAGCGATCCTCCGGAGCCGTGGCCATCGGGCCGGTGCTGCAGGGGCTTAATGCCCCGGTCAACGACCTCAGCCGCGGCTGCCTGGTGGATGACATCGTCAACACCGTGGCCATCACGGCGATTCAGGCGGGGGTGTAAGATGAAAGTGCTTGTTATCAACTCCGGAAGCTCCTCCATCAAATACAAACTCTTTTTGATGGAAGATTTAAAGGAGCTGGCCTCCGGACTCATTGAACGTATCGGAGAACAAGAAGGGGTCTGCAAACTGAAGGCGGCGACGCCCTTTGAATTCAAGGGCTTTATCGCCGACCACGGCAAGGGGTTTGAACTGATGATCCAGTCGCTGGTCAGCTCCGGAGCGATTGCGTCCCTGGCCGAAGTGGCGGCCTTCGGGCACCGGGTGGTGCACGGCGGCGAGCACTTTCACCTGCCCACATTGGTCAATGACAAGGTGCTCAAAACCATCGAAGAGCTGATTCCCCTGGCACCCCTGCACAACCCCGCCAATCTGGCGGGTATCCAGACCGCCCTGGCCCATGCGCCGAAGACCCCCAACGTGGCCGTCTTCGACACCGCCTTTCACCAGAGCATGCCCAAGCACGCCTACCTCTACGCCCTGCCCCGGGAACTCTATGAAAAGTACAGCATCCGGCGCTACGGCTTTCACGGCACCTCGCACCGCTACATCGCCAAGGAGGCGGCGAAGTTTCTGGGCAAACGGCTGGAGGGGTTGAATATCATCTCCCTGCACCTGGGCAACGGCGACAGCGCCGCGGCGATCCACAAAGGGATGAGCGTCGACACCTCCATGGGGATGACCCCGCTCGAAGGCCTCATCATGGGCAGCCGCAGCGGCGACGTGGATCCGGAGATCATCTTCTACCTCATGCGAAAAACGGGTAAAAGCGCCGAGGAGATGGATAATCTGCTTAATAAAGAGAGCGGGTTAAAGGGGATCTGCGGCGATAACGACATGCGCGTCATTATCAACCGGGCCGAATCCGGAGACGAACTGGCTCAACTGGCGCTGGATATGTTTATCTACCGCGTGAAAAAGTACATCGGGGCCTACAGCGCGATCTTGGGCTATGTGGACTGCGTGGTCTTCGCGGGCGGTATCG
>QKHD01000292.1 GCA_003250175.1 Helicobacteraceae bacterium | reverse complement strand
TCCGTGTGTACCGGCCTGCCCGACGGGTGCCTTGAAGCGTGAAACCGTGAGCCTTCCGGGTCTGCCGGAACAGCTGGATATCAACGCCGCACGCATGGGTCTGGCGGTGATCGACGAGGAGTCCTGTATCGCCTTTTGGGGGATACAGTGCGACGCATGCTTCCGGGCCTGCCCACTGCTAAATATGGCACTGACCCTGGAGTTCGAGCGCAATGAGCGCACGGGCAAGCACGCCTTTTTAAAGCCGGTGGTACACAGCGAATTTTGTACCGGCTGCGGGATGTGCGAACACGCCTGTGTGACCAAAAAGGCAGCCATCTATGTGCTGCCGCGCGACGTCGCCATGGGCGAGGTAGATACCAACTACATCAAGGGTTGGGACCGGGAAGATGAAAAACGCCTCGAAGGGGTCTCGACGGATGTGGAGACCCGAACGGGGATCAACCAGGACTCCGCCCTGGATTCACTCAACGATACGGAGGGACTGCTGGATGAGTAATCTAATCTATTCACACCGCTACCTTCTGCTGCGTCGGGTGGTGCAGGTGGGCATTCTGGTGCTCTATTTCGGTGCCAACGCCTACGGCTGGCATATCCTGGAAGGGAACCTCAGCGCTTCGCTGATTTTGGGGACGATTCCCATGGCCGATCCGTACGCGGTGGTGCAGATGCTGACCGCCGGGGCAGTTTTGGCTTTGGATGTATTGCTTGGAGCCCTGGTCGCCCTGCTTTTTTACGGGCTGATCGGGGGCCGCGCCTTTTGTTCCTGGGTCTGCCCGGTGAACATGGTGGCGGACCTGGCGTCCTGGATCCGGAGAGTGCTTCGGTTTGACGAAGGGCTGAAACGGTATGCCATTACACGGCAGATCCGTTACGGGATGCTGCTGGTCAGTCTGGTGGTCTCCTTTTTGATGGGGGTTGCGGCCTTTGAGCTGGTCAGTCCCATCAGTATGGTGCACCGGGGTGTGGTGTTCGGCATCGGCTTCGGCTGGGCCGCCATCACGGTGATCTTTCTGTTCGACCTGGTCGTGCTCAAGCACGGCTGGTGCGGGCACATCTGCCCCCTTGGGGCCTTTTACTCCATCGTCACGCGGTGGAGCCTGATACGGGTGAACTACAACAAAGACGCCTGTACGGAGTGTATGAAATGTAAGGAGATCTGTCCGGAGAAACAGGTCCTGGAGCTGGTGACCAAACACAGCGGCCAGGTCCTCTCCGGAGAGTGTACAAACTGCGGCCGGTGTGTCGAGGTGTGTCCCGATGACGCCCTCGGTTTTTCCCTGCGCCGCACGTTAAACGAAAAGGAAGGAGCAACACAATGAAAGCACTCATGAGCATGCTGTCTTTGGCAGCAGCGGCAATCCTTTGGAGCGGTTGCGGCGGCGGTACGTCTCCGGAAGGGGCATCCAAGCCGACCATCAGCGACGCGGAACTGGGGCTTCGCAAGGGCGACGTCTTTAGCGAAGAGAAGGTGGTAGCGGATAAGACCGAATACGCCACCACGGCACCGGGAACCGGCGTGAAATACGCCCGTTCCTTTGAGAACGCACCCCCCATGATTCCCCATGACGTAACGGATTTTCTGCCGATTACGAAAGAGTACAACGCCTGCATCGGCTGTCACATGCCCGACGTGGCACCCAGCATGGGGGCGACGGCCGTGCCAAAATCCCACCTGGTCAACCTGCGACCCGAACACAAGATGGTCAAGGGAACCTTTAAAAAGAGTGCGGATAATATGAAAAACGAAGTGGTGGTCAAGGACCTGCACGGTGAGCTCTACCAGGGCCGCTACAACTGTTCCCAGTGCCACGCGCCCCAGTCCACCGGACAGCTGGTGGAAAACAAGTTCCAGGCGGATTTCCGGGATGAGAGCTCCAAGGGCAGCTCCAATCTTCTGGACAGTCTGAACGAGGGCGTACACTAAACCATGGGACTGGACCGGCGGAGTTTTTTCAGCACCCTGGGCGGACTGATTCCGGAGGAAAAACCGGAACGCTTCATCCGCCCGCCCGGAAGCGGGGAGGCGAGTGATTTTACACGTTGTCAAAGCTGCGAAGCTCCCTGCATCGGGGTGTGCGAAACTGCGATCATCCGGATGGATGAGGCGCACACGCCGGTTCTTGATTTTTCCCAAAACGGCTGTACCTATTGCGGCGAGTGTATCAGCGCCTGCCCCAATGAGGTCATCACTCCGGGTGGCGGTGCCGTCCGGATGCATATTGCGATCGATCCCCTGGGCTGTCTGGCCTGGAACGGAACGATCTGTTCATCCTGCAAGGACCCGTGCCGGGAAAATGCGATTAAATTTCTGGGACTTTACCGTCCGGAGATTGATATTTCGCGCTGTACGAACTGCGGCTTTTGTATCGGAGTCTGCCCCACGGACGCCGTAAAAACGGAAGGAATGCTATGAGATTTTTGATCGTGCTGACGGGATTGGTAACGCTGCTGGCGGCCTTTACCCGGACACCCGAATACCGCCTGGAGGCTTCGGGCCTGGTAACTGACCTGGCCTATGAAAAAGGGAGACTTTATGCCGCGACGGGTGCCGGGGTAGTGGACCGTTTTGACCTGAGTGCCAAGAAACGCACCGGAGCGATCCGTGTTCCGGATATCAAGGATTTTATGGGCGATACGATCCCTGCCAAAATCTATTCCGTCGATGTCTGGGAAGGCCGGGTGCTGATCGTCGCCCAGGGGGCAAAAGGGTACCGGGAGCTCTATCTTTCAAACGGTAAGGATGCGGAGAAAAAGATCGGGGTCGATGAGCACCTCTTTATCAAAAAAGCCTCCTTCGTGGATGACGAGAAGGTTTTGATCGGACTATTGAGCAACGAACTGATTTTGTATTCGCTCAAAGAGAACCGGGCCCTGTACCGCAAGCAGATCCGCCCCTCCACCTTTTCCGATTTTGCCCTGAGCGAAGATAAAACCAGGGCCGTGGTGGCGGACGAGAGCGGAATCCTTACCCTCATTGATGTCGCCACAGGTGATGTCGTCCGGATCATGGAAGGGGAGAACCTGGACAACGTTTATCAGGTCGATTATAAAAACGGCATCGCCGCCGGGGCGGGGCAGGACCGCAAGGTCTCCATCTACCGCCCCAAGGATGCCTACCACGTGATGGGAAAATTCCTCATCTACAGCGTGGGTCTCTCCCCCAAGGCGGCCTGGTGTGCCTACGCCTATAACGAGGCCAGCGAGATCGCCCTGCTGGACGTGGCCTCCGGAAGCGTCAAGGGTTACTACACCGAAGGGCACCATGCGAC
>QKHD01000294.1 GCA_003250175.1 Helicobacteraceae bacterium | reverse complement strand
AAATCCCATAGAAAGCGAGGGCAGCTGCTATGGGCTGACATCGCACTTCGGCATTCTCGCCGATGGCAGGGTTGTGCCCTGCTGCCTGGATGCCGAAGGCGTTATCACTCTTGGAAATGTCAATAACGAACCGCTTTCAGGCATTCTCGGTTCAGAACGATCCCTTCGCATACGGCAGGGATTTGCGCAGGGAAAAGCCCATGAAGAGTTGTGTAGAAAGTGTCGTTATAAATTACGGTTTTAATCATGTTAATAAGGTCTGGCAACGTTAATTGTCTTCCATAAATGATTCCGGATATACTCAATCCATCCGCATCACCCCGCCAAAAAAACCACAATTTAGCCATTTTTTCACCTCCATAACACTATAATTTTTCCTTATTTGGGAATTTAGGAGTTAGCGTAATGATAGGAAAGTACATTGTCACAGCCCTTTTGCTGGCTGTTTTAGGTGCCGGTTATGCCACGGCGCAGGAGAGTGGCGAGGCCAAGACGGCTGCAATATTCTGGGGCGTTAAGGGGTTTCCCCAGGATCTGATCGAAAACGGTATTCCGCAAAAGTCCGAATCAATCGGTTTTACGGTTTCGGACGCGCACAAACGGATCAACGAAGCCTATGTCACGCGCTACGGCTCCACCACGCTCGATATGCTCAACTTTATCGGGATCGGCAACGAAAAGGCGCTGGCCGAGGTGATCAACCGGCATCCGAAAAGTGCCGCGTTTATTCCGCTGACGCTCTTTTCGTACAAGTCCAAGGGGGTCGACAGCTCCTGGATCGGGCTGCTTGCTCCGGAGTACATGGCCGATGCCGTGGGCCTATATGATGAGGCGCTCCGGAAGCAGTGGATCGATGCCTTTGCTCCGCTGCATGCCATGATCGAGTCAGAGTTTAAACCCACCATGATCGAAAAAGCGACCTACGCGAGCGTCCCAGACGAGCCGATCTACGAGATCACCTATCCCGTCAAGGGCGAGATCGCGGAGTTTAGCGAGAGCTTCCAGGAGAAGTTCGAAGAGGCTTTCGAGGGCGAAGATTTTATCATCGCCGGGTACCGCGACATCAAGGGCAACCTCGACGCCCTGGGCATCGAAAACAACTATGACGCCTTTTGGTCTTATTCGATCTGCCACTTTGATTTTTCCAACCACGTCTTTAATAAAATCCCCCGTGCCGGGCTTTTTGCGCCGTGCTCGTTTTATATGTACATCCCCAAGGGCGAGAAAAAGCTCTACGTCGGCTACCCGACGCTGGCCAACTGGGTGACCGTGCTGGGTATCAGCGATGCGGACGACATGGCCATGGTCGAGGAGTACCACAATCGGGTCAACGGCCTGCTCGAAGGCATGGGCGGCCAAAAGGTGCTCATGACCAAAACCGCCGTCATCAAAGAGCGCAAACCCATCGAGCTGCCCAAGGGGATGCTCAACACCAGTTACACCGTGCAAAACGTGCAGAGTGCCGATGTGGTCAAGCAGCTAAAGGCCAAAGGCTTCAAGGTGCTGGCCGAGCATTACGTATCCGAAGATGCATCGCTCAAAACCCTGCTCTTTACCCGTGACGACCTGATCGCCCAGGCCGATAAAGCCACCCGCGGGTTTGCCGCCGTGCTGCGCGTGATGGTGGACGACGGCCGCAAGGAGGCAATCGTGCTCAATCCGGAGTATCAGCTCCGCGCCTTCATGCAAAAAGAGGCCGACGAAGGGGCGATCAAGAAGATCACCGCCGATGTGATCAGCGCCTTTGCCAACCCGCAGATCACCATTGCGGACATGCTGGAAAAAGAGGAGATCGGCAACTACCACTTCATGATCGGCATGCCCTATTATGACGAGATGATCCCCGTCGCCTCCGGAAAGAGCGCCGATCTGCTGGCTGCCATCAAGGCCAACGGCGGCAAGTCCGTACTCTTTGATCTGGAGCTTTCCAAAGACCGCCACCTGCTGGCCGTCGATCTGGGCCGCAAGGTGGAGAAGTTTGTCTACAAGACCGGTACCGACGAAGCGCTGTTGCTGCCGTATCTGGTGCTCATCGAAGGGGACGAAGCCAAGATTCTCGCCCCCAAATACTACATTGCGCTGATGTATCCCAGCCTTTCCATGGGTGAGTTTATGAAGATCGCCAACATTCCCGGCATCATCGAAAACAGCATCAAGAAACTCTTCTGACTCCTACGGGCACCCACAAGGTGCCCCACAGCCCCAATGCACTAAAATCGGCGCATTAATAAAGGTGCTGCCATGTCCAACGAATCCCTTGCTCCGGAAGCTTCCCTCTCGCCCCATGATCCGCGTTTTGCCTCTCGCAACCGTCTGGTGATCGCTATTTTGGTGATCTCCACCTTTGTGGTGATCCTCAACGAAACTCTGATGATCGTCGCCATTCCCTACCTGATGAGCGACCTGGGCGTGACCGCCGCCGAGGCGCAGTGGCTGACCACCGCTTTTTTGCTCACCATGGCGATCGTCATCCCCGTAACGGGGTTGTTGCTGCAGCGCATCAATACGCGCCCGGCCTTTGTGATGGCGATGGTGCTCTTTAGTCTGGGCACGCTGATCTGCGCGCTGGCACCGGGGCTGGAGCTACTGGTAGTGGGGCGGGTGATTCAGGCGTCGGGGACGGCGATCATGATGCCGCTGCTCATGACCACCACCATGATGCTCGTGCCTCCGGAGAGCCGCGGGAAGTTCATGGGAAATATCTCGGTCGTTATCGCCGTAGCGCCGGCCATCGGCCCGGCGGTGGCGGGGTTTATCCTCAGCCACCTGGAATGGCCCTGGATGTTCTGGACGGTGCTGCCCATCTCTTTAGGAACGCTGATCTTCGGTTATCTCCGGATCGTCAATGTCTCCATCACCCGCTACTCTCCGATCGACCTGCTCTCGGTGGTGCTTTCGGTTTTGGCCTTTGGCGGGTTGGTCTATGGGCTTTCCAGTTTCGGTCACGGCAGCGGCGGTGGCGAAAGCCACCTGGCGGCCAATGCCCTTTATATCGGGGTGGTCAGCATGGTGCTCTTTATCTGGCGTCAGATCCGGCTGCAAAAAGCCGAACGCGCTCTGCTCGACCTGCGAACCTTCCGCTATCACGGCTTTACCCTGAGCCTTATCATGATGAGCGTGGCCATGATGGTCTTTTTCGGGGCGCTGATTTTGCTGCCGCTTTATATGCAGAACGTTTTGGGTCTGAGTACCCTGAAGACGGGGCTGATCTTTCTGCCCGGCGGTCTGGTGATGGGGCTGATGGCGCCCTTTGTGGGGCAGATGTACGACCGC
>QKHD01000114.1 GCA_003250175.1 Helicobacteraceae bacterium | reverse complement strand
CATTACTATGCTTGGCATGGATGAAGAGCTGGGGATGGTGAGCCTGGGGGCGTTGGACAACGCCATTATTCCGATTTTCGGACGCAAGATCGAAGAGCGCATCCAAGACTGGATCACCCGCGCCAAGACGAAGACGGAGCTACTCGTCACCCAACACTGGGACAAGATCGAGGCCCTGGCGAAAAAGCTGATCGAAAACGAAGTGGTGGAGGGCGAAGCCCTTGAAAGTATCATCGGCAACGCATGATTCTGGTTTCCGTCATCGGCCGCGAAGCGGTCAACCTCTCTCCCCTTATTTTTGAATTCAAGGCCAAAATCACCAAGCACATTTTGGTCTACGATGATGCCAGTTATGAGCAGCGCAAGGTCGAGCGGATGCGCCACGCCATCGACTACCTCAACCGCACCTACGGATGCGGCATCGACCAGCTCGAAGCCCAGATCGATGAGGACAGCAAGGCCGATATCGACTCGCTCAGCGAAGAGATTTTTTCCCACGCGGAAAATCCGCACGATATCTTTCTCAACACCGCCGACGGTCCGGCCCACATCAATATTTTCCTCGCTTCCGCCGTGCTGCAGCGCAACGGGCAGGTGGTGGTCTACGACCCCATGGACAACACCTACAACCTGATCTACAAAAACAACATGCGCAATATCGCCCTGCAAAACAACATGAACGTGGAAGACTACTGCAACATGCTGGGCATGGAGCTGATCGAATACCGTAAAAAGAGCGACGTACGGCGCTACAAAAAGTCCGTTATCCGGCTCTTTAGACGCTATGGTGCCTTTAAAAAGGTGCGACGGGCCCTTTCGGATAATGACAAGAAGTTCGACTTCAGCGAATACGACTACATCATGGATGATCTCATGCGTATCGGTATCATCGATGAACGGGGCGAGATTCTGGATCGCAACCGTCTCTTTGGCGGGATGTTTGAGGAATATGTCTACTGGATGGCCAGACGGCTCGATTTTGATGATATCTTGCTGGGTGCCATCGTGGCGATTGACCAGGTGGGCGATGCATTGGTTAAAAACGAGTTTGACGTTATTATGATGAAGGACAACCACCCCTATATCATCGAATGCAAGCACAAACACAATATCAACGGTGACAACATTGTCTATAAATATGACGCCATCAGCGATGCCTTTGGCCCTGATGCCAAGGTGATGATCGTCAATATTTCCGACAAGCCCAAGATCAAATACAAGAGCCGCAATATCTCCAGCAGCTTCAGCCGCGGCAATATCAACCGGGCGCTGCTGAATAATATCGACATCTATCACGAATCACGGATTGACGAGAAGAAATTCCTCAAACGGATGATGCAGTTTTTCAGCGTCGGTAAAAAGAACAAACACGGCAAAGAGGAAGACGAGACGGAGTAGTCCCGTCAGGCTCCGGAGGCCCGCTCTTTGGGCGGCAAGGGAGCAATGTAGCCGATAAGCAGCAGTAAAAGCCCCACAACGATAAAGCTGATGATGCGCTCGATGCTGCTGTTATTGGCCAGATCGACAATAAAGAGCTTCACCACTACTAGCCCCATCAGGGCGGCTCCGGAGATCCAAACGGTACGGTTTTGGAGTTTTTTGGCCAGCAGAACCCCGCCCAATGCCACAAGGCTCCACACCAACGAGAGGGCCATCTGGTAGCTGCGGTTTTCTAGCAGATGGGCATCGTAGGGGATGCCGCCGTAGGCGTGCATGGTGCGCCCCAAAACGACACTGAGCAGTGCCAACGAAAGCCCCGCATAGATAATGCGTGGCGGCAGGGCATCTTTGGGTTGCAGGGTGCGCATCAGACGGAAGGCAAGCACGAGGATGCCGACCCCAAGTAGCTCATAGGGATTGAGCAGCGGAATGTAGGCAAAAACAAGCGGATGACCGTTTTGGATGAACGTGCTCAGTAGCCAGAGGCTCAGCACCCCGACGATGCTTGCGGGCAGGTAGAGGTGATAGAGGCTCTCCATCCCTTTGATCTGTGGCAACAAAGGGAGCTTGTTGCTTCGAAGCAGCAGGGCAAAGGCGAGTAGTACGGCGGCCCATCCGGAGCTTTTCCAGAGATATCCGGCCAGTACGCCTGCAATCAATCCGGAGTTTGCCTGGATTGATTCGGCGAGCAACTGCGACAGGGCATAGCCCCCTTCCCACCCCAACAGCAGGACAACCGACCAGGCCCCGAGAATATGCAGGTGATAGGCCTTGCCGCCCCAGGGGTTTTGGAAGTGATAGAGTTGGTAGTAAAAAAGCGCAAAAAAACCCGACAACGCCACCCAGCCGAAGTGGGCAAAGGGATGGCTCGGCAGATCGGTGAGGGTCAGCATGAGGGCAAAAGCGCCGGCATAAAAATATCCCAGCAACGCCCAGATCGCCATGCTCCATTGGGTGCGTTTGGCGACCCAGGTGAGGATTCCGGAGATAATACTCAGGTAGACGATGTAAACCACGCTTTCATAGTGGTAGGCAATGGCTGCAAGCTGAACCTCGTGCCATCCGGAGAAGTAGGCGATGCCAACACCCAGCACGAAAAAAACCTTGCGTAGCAGGTCTTCAATCCGGTGTAGGCCTGCATGGTGGCGCTCAAGGGTAAAGGAGGCGAAGAGGTGCGCCACGCTGAGCAGCGCCATGACCAGGAAAAAGCCGTTGGCAAAGGGCAGGGTGTGGTGTGGCAACTCACCAAAGCCGAGCTGCGCGACGGTGGCAGCCAGAATAAGCCCCTGGGCGAAATAGCGGGAGAGGGTGTGGTTTTGGCGAAAGGCCATAAACAAGACAGCAGAGCCTTCCAGGGCCCAAAACGCGGCGGTTGCCGTTGCGCTGAGGGCATAGGGAACGGCCAGGGTGAAAAAGACCACGCCGATAGCCATAAAACTGTTAGCCAGGGTTTTGAGGTGATCGAAACGACGGAGCACAACGTACAAGGCGGTATAAAGGGTACCTAGAACAACGGCGCTGACTGCCAGGGCGTATTCGATACTCTCCATGAGTCCGATCTGGATAGTAAACACAGCCACGGGAAGCCCAAAGAGCAGGGTGGCATCGACATGGTCTTTGGTATGGATGCCCTGCCGGTGGGAGAAGAGAACCGTAACCGCAAGATAGAATAGGAAGTAAAGAATCAAAAAGAGTTCCGAACTAAAACGGAACGCCTCTTCGTAGCGCAATACACCCCAGGCTGCGGCGAGAAAAAAGGTAAAGAGGAAGCCCGTCAGGTTAAGCACGCGCCAGGATCGGTACAAGGCGATGATCAGGATCGCCAGGTTGAGCAGCA
>QKHD01000062.1 GCA_003250175.1 Helicobacteraceae bacterium | reverse complement strand
GGGTGACGAACATGGCGCCGTTGGCAGTCTCTACCTTGTGATCCCCATTGAGGTCCAGCTGTTCATTTCGATGACCCAGGAGGTTAAAGGCCTGTTCTTCATTTAGACTGCCGAGGTCTACATTCTCACCAACCGCATGATATTGGCGCAAAATCTCCAGCTCCTGATCTTCCAGGGTGCTAAGAAAATCCTTGGCCTGGCCGTAGCGGACATCTTCTGTTTTTTCGTAGATAGCCTCGAAGGCGTCATTAAATGATGTGTTAGAATCATCTTCCCCCACGGGAGCAATGGCCTTGCGGTAGTCGGCCATAATGGAAGTGTGTTCACGATATTGGTTGGGAATGTACATAGAAATTCCTTTCGCATTATAAATACAACGGAAACGGAACGTGCCCCAAAGGGGCGTTAGCGGGATAAACCGGGCACCGTTCTGGCACCCGAGTGATTTAGACTACCTCTTCACTCTCTGAGGATTTGAGTGAGGGCGAGTGGATCAGCTGCTTTAAAAAGGTGTCCTGATCGAACCCCTCCGCTCCGGAGCGTTTTTTCATATCGTCCATCAGGTCTTTTCTGAAATCGGCCAGCATGTCGTCGATGGCGCTGACGGCATTGGCCAGGGCGTCGCCTTCGAGGTTGGCTACGTCGAATTTCGCCTCCAACTCCAGCCGTTTCTCTTCAATCAGCTTTTCGATCTTTTCCATGTTGAGGTTTTGCATAAAGGCCAGCGCGCCGCCGGCTGCGCGGATGCGGTCAAAGAAGAGGGCGATCTGTTCGTCACCCGAGTCGCTTTCGCCCTCGGAGGAACTGCCGGATTCCGAAGCCGTTGCCGTGCCTGTGTGGGCTACGGCACCTTCGCTGCCTGCCTCCGACGCTGCCGAGAGGCTCTCTTCGTCGTCTACTTCTGTTGCGTCGTCCAGCAGGGCTTCAAAGCTCTGGGCATCGCTCTCACTGACGGAACTGCTGCTGCCCGGCAGGCCGGTCTGATCAAAATAATCAACGGAAACTTTCATCAAAACTCCTTGTGCCAAAGTTTTTGATGACAAGCAAAAACCGTGCCCTTGGTGTAGCAATGATTACAGTTTGATTCCGGAGAGGCGCTGGTAGAGATCAACGGCATAGGAGTCGGTCATGCCGCTGATAAAGTCCGTGACCAGCAAAAAGCGGTCGTAGCGGTTGGCGCTTTGGGAAGGGAAGTGTTCGGCGATAAAACGGAAGTTGGGGGAGATGAGGCTGTACAGGCTTCGGGATCGAAAATCCTTGCCGTCGCCCAGCACCGCCTCCGTAAAATAGCCCAGCAGGCCGTAGACCGCCCGACCACCCGCCAGCTCTTTGGTGACGGCGCTTTTGTGGCTGTAGATCTTCTCGCGGCCCAGCTTCTTGAGTGCGTCCAGAATCTCGCCCGCCGGGCCTTTGGCCAGCAGGTCCTCCTCAAAGCGGCCTTCTAAAATCGTATCGTGGTGCTCCACAAAGGCGGTGATGGCCGAACGGATCAAAAACTGCTGCACAAAGATACGCAGCCAGCTAACGGCGAGCTCCTCCGGATCGGGGTAGGCGGGGTTCATGCGCGCCTGCTGTTTGTGCAGGCTTGCCAGCAGCCCTTGGCCTTCTTCCGTCGTGATGGCCTTTTCCAGGTAGTACTTGATCATCTCCAGGGTGACGGCCCCTTTTTTAAAGCCGTCTTCGATGTCGGCAGCCATGTAGGCGATGTCGTCGGCGGCTTCGAGCAAAAAGACCAGCGGGTGGCGCGACGCCTTTAGTCCACATGCTTCCCGGATTTTGGCAAAGAGCGGGGCTTCGGACTGGAAATAGCCGATCTTCTTGTAGCTTAGCCCCTTGGATTTATCCACCTCCAGGGAGCTTCTGGGGTATTTAAGGATAGTCGCCAGGGTGGCGAAGGTGAGGTCGGAGCCGTGGTTTTCACCCTCTTTGTCGTACATATAGTGTACACGGCTCAGGTAACGCAGGGCCTGGGCGTTGCCGTCAAAGCGGCGGAAATCCTCCTGCTGGGCGGCACTGAGCCCGTAGCTCTCTTTTTCAAAAAGCTCCGTAAAAAAGCGCTGAATCACCTCTTCGCCGTAGTGGCCAAAGGGCGGGTTGCCCAGGTCGTGGATAAGCCCGGCGGTGGAGAGGATCGCCCCCAGCTTGCCCGCATGTTCGGCTGCCAGCTTTCCGGAGGCGATGAGTTCGTTTTCTACGCTGACCCCCAGACTTCTGGCGATGGAAGAGACCTCCATGGAGTGGGTAAGTCGGGTGCGCACGTAGCCGCTGCTCTCCAAAGGGAAAACCTGGGCCTTGTCCTGCAATCGGCGCACGGCGGAGCTGAAAACGACGCGGGAGTAGTCCATTTCAAAGTCGTTGCGGCTATCCAGGGGCGTCTTGGCCTTGCTGGCGTAGCCTGCACGGGAGGCATTTAAAAGGGTGTCCCACTGCATCATTTCCGGCTCCTTGGGTGTTTATTTCAGGGAAGTTTATCAAGTTTTCTCATAATGCAATCCGATGACATCGCGGTAAAAATCGGTAAAGAATTATTTACTTTTTTTATATTAAGATGCTACAATAGCCCTCGAGATCTCGGTTCGAGATAACACTTTACGGGTAAAAACAACGTTTTGCTCATGAAAAGGTGTTCAAAATATATTTGGAGAAATAGTTTTGACACGTCAAACCCTTCCCAACCATTCCATTACCGTTTTTACGGGTAACCTATCCACATCCAAAGCACTCTTTCTAAAGCTGGAAAATGCACTCCTGCTCGCCGGAGAAAACGAGATCGTCGAAGTGGTCTCCCAGGTGGAAAATCTGGAAAAAGACCTCAAGGGCTGGTGCAAACTCAAAGGCCACATCCTTGTGGACAAAGAACCGCTCAAGGAGCAGTTTTCCTACAAGATTCTTAAGCAGAGCCGCCGAACCTTTCCCCGTGACGCCGCCTGGGGCAAACGCCTGGGCGACAAGCCGCTGCTAAAAGATCTGGAGCTGACCGATTCCATCGAAACCAGGGCTCCGGATCTGCAGGGTCTCATGGCTAGAGGGATCGTGCCGGAGTTTGGCTCCCCGCAGTATGACTTTCCGCTCTCCCACAAGGAACAGATCTGGTCTGAGCCGGTGGCCAAACTCTACGAAGAGGCCAAGGAGTACCAGTGGAACGCCACCAGCGATATCCCCTGGAACGAGATCCCCGATCTTGACCCCGTCATGGAGCGGGCGGTCTGCCAGATCATGACCTACCTGGTGGAAAACGAGTTTTCCGCCCTCTATATTCCGGGCAAGTTTATCAGCCAG
>QKHD01000277.1 GCA_003250175.1 Helicobacteraceae bacterium | reverse complement strand
AAAAGCGGCGGCAAAGCCGGCCACTAAGGCGGCCTAGCCCAGCATCACCACCCCGGCAAAACGTCCCGTTTTGCCCCCTGCCGCACGGTAGGAAAAGAGCGGCAGTGCGCCGCACGCCGTGCAGCTCTCCATCACCTCCACCTCTTTGACCCCACACGCTTTAAGATCCGCCAGTGCCATGGCCGTATTGTCCAGATAGGTCTTGCCCCCGTCACGGATTACCATCGCCCCAAATCCAAGAGCGGCTGCCTCTTCGGCCAGATTGTCGCCCACCTCGTAGCAGCACCCGCCGATGGAAGGACCAAGCCCCGCCAAGAGCTTCTCCGGATTGGTGCCGTAGGTCTCCTGCATCGCCTTGACGGTTTTGGAGAGAATCCGCAAAAAGACCCCGTTGCGCCCTGCGTGGGCCACGGCGCAGGCGTGGTGCTCCGGATCGTAAAGAATAATGGGAATGCAGTCGGCTACCATCACCATCAAAGGGGTGTTTTTCAGGTTGGTCATCAGCGCGTCGCAGGCGGGAATATCGGCGGGATTATGGCGGCGGTCGATGGCGACGATCCGGTCACCGTGAACCTGATCCATCCGGATCAGTTTTTTGGGGTCATACCCCAGCAGGCTGGCCAGGCGCTGATGGTTTTCATCCACCTTGAGCGCATCATCGGAAACATGATAGGCCAGGTTGAGGGTGGCAAAGGGCGGGGCGGAGATACCGCCGTTTTGGGTGGTGATGGCGTGGGTCAGGTTCTTGCAGTGGCTGAGGTGGTTAAAGTGCAGGAGTTCCATAAAAGAGTCCTTGATAGAGTTCGCACCGCGCTTGAATATCCGGAGCCTTCCAGATATCGGAGATCACGGCCAGCATATCGGCGCCCTGACTGGCGAGCAACGTGGCGTTTTCCGTCGTGATGCCGCCGATCCCGCAGACGGGAAGTTTCAGCATCCGTTTGGCTTCACCCATGAGCGATGGGCTGATGGTGGGGGCGTTGGGTTTGGTGGTGGAGGCAAAAAAGCTGCCGAAAGCCACGTAGTCCGCTCCCTTGTGCTCCAGCTCCTTGGCCCTGAAAAGATCACCGTAGCAGGAGACCCCGATAATCTTCTTACGCCCCAGAATACGGCGCGCCAAGTCGTAGCCCTCGTCATCCCGCCCGATGTGCACGCCGTCGGCGTCCAGCTCGTTGGCCAGGTCGACCCGGTCGTTGATGATAAAGGTAACACCAAACTCCTGACACAGGGCTTGGATATGCTGGGCTACGGGGAAGAGGGCTTCGTCATCCAGGCTCTTGTCCCGCAGCTGTAAAATACGCGCGCCCCCCCGAAAGGCCGGAATCAGATAGGTTTCGATCCGGTCATAGGGGGTTAGGGTCTCATCGGTGATGAGATAGAGCCCCGCCAGCGGCTTCACATCCGCTCCAGAATGGAGAGAACCTCCTGGGGCGTCTTGGCGTTGTGCACATCCTTGACGTCGTCGTTGGGAAAGCCCCAGCGGGCGTAGATCATGTTGATCTTGGCCTGCTGGGCGGCACCGATATCTTTATGGCTGTCGCCGATGATGGCGGGGAGGTGGTAGGTCTCCAGATCAAAACGGAAATGGCGCAGAATTTTGTGGATCATCTCCGGATGGGGTTTGGACTCCTTGACGTCGCAGGAACCCAGAATGTGTTCAAAATAGCCGTTAAGTCCCACATGCTTGAGCATTTTACGGGCAAAGATGGTGGCGGCGTTGGTCGCCACGGCCAGACGGACATCGTTGGCTTGCAGATGAACCAGCAGCTCTTTAATCCCGGGGTAGACGGTGACGTTTTGGATGCACTGATCCCAGTAGTGGGTTTCGAAAAGGTCGCGGTCGCGTTTTTCGTAGGTCTTGGTGCCGTAGAAAAACTCCGCCAGGTTGGTGCGTCCGGAGTTGATCGCTTCGACCACCTGCTGGGGTTGTACGGGTTCCAGGTGCTTGAGGCTCCGGATGTAATTGATGGTGACGGTAATGTCCGTGGCGCTGTCGATCAGGGTGCCGTCCATGTCAAAGATGACGATGCGGCCTTTCTCTTTGCGGCTCATGCCATCTCCCAGACGACGCCGTTGGCCGTATCCATGAGGCTGATGCCCATGGCGCTGATCGCATCCCGGATGGCATCGGACTTGGCGTAGTCCTTGGCCGCCTTGGCGGCGCTGCGCTCTTCGATTAAGGCCTCGATCTTGGCGCGCATCTCGGCGCTCACACCGTGCTGGAAGTAGGCGAAGGCATCGTCACCCCCAAAGCCCAGTACGGTTTCGATCCACGCCAGGTTGCCGATGAGGGTTTTTCGGGCCGCTTTGTTTTTGGGGTCCTTATCCAGCAGTTCGTTTCCGGAGGCGATCAGGGCGTCGATCTTGGCCAGGGCGACGGAGATATTGAGATCGTCGCACAGGGCGGTCAGGATTTCGTCGGTCGCCGCCTTGTCCGCGTCGCCGCCGCTCATGCCGTAGAGGCGTTTTTTGAGGCGGTAGAGTTTATCGAGGCGCTTTTTGGAAGCAAGCAGGTCCTCTTCACTAAAGTTAAAATCCATCCGGTAGTGGGTGGAGATGAGATAAAAACGCAGCACCTCCGGAGGGTAGACTTTAAGGGCGTCTTTGAGGAAGAAACTGTTGCCCAGGCTCTTGCTCATCTTGGTGTTGTTGACGGTGATAAAACCGTTGTGCATCCAGTATTTGGCCAGGTTTTTATTGTAAGCGCAGCGGCTCTGCGCCGTCTCGTTCTCGTGGTGGGGGAAGAAGAGGTCCGCACCCCCGGCGTGGATGTCGATCTCGTAGTCACCCTCTCCGGAGGCCAGATGCCGGTGGATCATGGCCGAGCACTCCAGGTGCCACCCCGGACGCCCGGTGCCGAAGGGCGAATCAAAGCAGACGTCCTGCTCCTTGCACGCTTTCCAGAGCACGAAGTCCTCTTCGTTTTTCTTGCCCTCGGCGCTGACGCGGTGCTGTTTGTCCTCCTGCATCGCTCCGGAGAGGGAGCCGTAGGCGGAGTCGCTGGCCGTATCGAAGTAGACGTCGCCGTTGGCCATCTGGTAGGCGTGGCCCTTATCCAGCAGGGTCTGGACCAGTTCGGCCATGGCGTCGATGTTTTCCGTAGCCTTGGGTTCGAGGTCGGGGTCCCGGATGCCCAGCAGTTTCATCTCCAGGCGGTAGTTGCGGGTGTAAAAGTCGGTCAGGTCGTGGATGGGGGTGGCCGTCTCGAAGCTCTTTTTGATGATCTTGTCGTCGATGTCGGTGATGTTGCGGGCGAAGGTGACGTCAAAGCCTGCGGCACGCAGCGTTCGGGCC
>QKHD01000066.1 GCA_003250175.1 Helicobacteraceae bacterium | reverse complement strand
ACAAAACCTCCAAAGCGCTGGATGAGATGTATCTGCAACTGGAAACCATTGTGCAGTCTATTACCGATGCTTCCCAAGGGCAGACCGACATGTCCAACCGCCTGACCCATCTCAATCATGAGGCTGAACAGATCAAAAGCGTCTTGGAGATTATCAGCGATATTGCCGATCAGACCAATATGCTGGCCCTTAATGCCGCCATCGAAGCGGCCCGTGCCGGTGAACACGGCCGAGGATTTGCGGTTGTGGCCGACGAGGTGCGTAAACTGGCCGACCGGACCCAGAAGGCACTATCTGAAATTAATGCGACCATCAACGTGGTCGTTCAAGCTATCGGGGACTCGAGCGAAATGATGAACCACTCCGCTGAGCATATGGAGTCTATTGCCACCGAGACCGAAACCATGCAACACCGAACCCAAGATACCAAGGGGCGCATGGCTCTGACCATGGAAACGGCCCACAAATCGGCGCTTCTTGCAACGAGCATTGCCCACAAGACAAAAACCCTGGTCTCCAATATGGACCGAGTGGCCAAAATCTCGGATCAGAACAGCAGTGATACCAAAAAGATCAGCACCATCTCCCAGAAAATTTCAGCTTCTGCAAATGATTTAAATAGTAAACTCAATGCATTTAGAAGCTAATTCGTATGTGAAATAAAGGAGTAAGGATTATGAATATTAACGTCAGCAAAAGTGGCGATTCCTGCGATATTACCATTGAAGGTGTCATTAAAAGCGTCAGCGATTCCCAGGCTATCAAGGATGCCATCAACTCATGTGGCGGTACCACAAGTTTTACCATCGACATCGTTAACTCCTTTTCCATCACATCATCCGTCATCGGCTTCCTGCTGAAGAAAAAACAGGGCGATAAAGTCTTTCTGACCATCAAGGTCCGGGATGCCCGTATTTATGAGCTCTTCCAGAGCCTGAATCTCGTTGAGGTTTTAAACGTTAAAAAAGTCTGATAGTGTCTGATATCTATCACGCCGACTATTTCCTTCAAAACGGAAGTATCGACAACCTCCCCCGAGCCGCAGTCCGCCAGTTGGCGGATCAGTCGGTGGTCCTGATTCTCAGCGACCAGGCCGATGCCCTTAAACCCCTTACTGTATTACTTGAAAGTTTTGACGGGGTTACCTCGATCTACCTCGAAGATATCCTCCGTCGGTTTACCAAAAACGATCTGCCTGATACCCTCAAGAGTGCGGGATATTTTTTCCTGCATATCAGCCATGCCAATGACCGGGTGGAGTATATCGCCCAGAATATGCCTGTCTTTTACCTCCGGAAAAAAAGCGGTGAGAGTGAGCTAATCGAGCATAATTTCAACCTCTTTAACGGCAACGACCTTGGTAAAGCGATTCGGAGTATTCCCTTCTCCGAAGTAGGCAGCCTGCTGCTCGCCAGCAGCAAGCGGGTAATGCATGAGCTCAAACAGCGCCATGTCCATGTTTTTGCCAAGTGCGAACTGGAAAAACTGATCAAGGCCCTGCGCGCTCCGGATGAGGAGAACATTGCTTACTTTATCCTCAACAACACCCTGCAAGACCGCATCAAATTCTCCCATAAAGAGACCCTGCCGGCCAAACTGGAAAACATCATCTCCTTCGAACAGGACCTGGAAAAAATCCTCAAGGACTCCTACCCCAAAGAGGAGGAAAACAACGATAACGCCCTGACGGTTTTTAACGAACTGATCCTCAACGCCTACGAGCACGGAACCCTGGGGATCGAGAGTGCGAAAAAACAGGAACTCATGGCCAGTGGCATGTACGAAGATTATGTCGAAGAGCTTGAGTGTGAGATTAATGGAGAAATCGCGATTAACGTCGTGGTCTATGAACAAAACCTTTTAAAAATTTCCATCACTGACAGCGGTAAGGGGTTTGCCTTTACCCAGTTTGACTGCCGCGAAAAAAGTATCAGCGAAAACCAGTTCCACGGTCGCGGAATCCAGATGGCGGGGCAGCTCAGCTCCATGCTCTATTATGAAGAGGGCGGGCGGAAAGTCACCTTTTTTACCAAGTATGAACTCAACGAAGAGTCCTCCGGATACCACCACAGCGAAGAGCAGATTCTTAAACAGATGCGGGTACTTTACGTCGAAGACGACCGTTTTATCCGGCTGCAGTTTTCCAAGATCATCCAGCGGATGGTCGGTGAGCTGGTGGTGGCCAATGACGGCGAAGAGGGGCTGGAGCTTTACCGGTTGGAACAACCCGATATCGTTCTGACCGATATCGAAATGCCCAAGATGAACGGCCTGGATATGGCTGCAGCTATCAAAGAGATTCATCCGGATCAGTCCATCGTCATTATGACGGCCTACAATCAGGATGACAAATTTCTGCAGGCCATCGACATCGGGGTGGACAAATACGTCATCAAACCGGTTAAGATCACCCAGCTTAAAAGCAGTCTCTACACCATCGCCAAGCAGATCTTTTTTAAACGCGAAGCCATGCGCCTCATGCGGGAAAAGAAGGAGCGAGACGAAGCGATCCTCATGGAGCTGCAGCACCAAAATCGCTACGCCATTGCCCAGCAGTCCGCTGCTTTTGAAAAGCAGGAGCTCATTATCCATGATGATAGTGCCAGCTACACCAACCTCAACTGTAAGGTCTTTTACAAGCCGCTGGAGCGTTTGAGCGGTGACATCTATGGGGTCTACCGTCTGGATGAGCATAAAAGTCTGCTCTATATCGTCGACAGCATGGGCAAGGGGCTGGCCGCATCGGTGACGGCGGTTTTGTCGGCGGCCTATATCAACCGTGCCATCGATAAATCGCGAGCAGCCAATAACTTTACGATCGAACGGCTTTTGAAGGATTATCAGGAGTACATCGAGAAGTACCTGCTGGATGATGAGTGCCTCAGCTACTCCCTGCTCTATCTGGATATGGAGACCAAAACCCTGCGCTACTGCAGTTTCGGGATGTACCCGGTCATTATGAAAGACAACCAGAGCCGCCACATTTTCCGGCTCGAATCCAATAACCCGCCCATGAGCAAGTATCTGCAAACCAGCTTTATCACCAACCCGATTGACGTACCGGACTCCTTTACCCTTCTGCTCTTTAGCGACGGTTTGGTGGAGACGGAGATTTTCGGAATGAACGAACTGCTCGAACACATGAAGAGCGGTCCGGAGGGTGAGGAGATCGACCTGTTTAAGCGGGTGATGCACCGCGACTTTGTCGCCGATGACGATCTGACCCTAATCCGGATCAGTACGGCCCATTAAGAGAGTTCGACCGTTCCTTTAAGGGCGGCGAGAATCTGGGCATAGGTGAGTTTGTCG
>QKHD01000016.1 GCA_003250175.1 Helicobacteraceae bacterium | reverse complement strand
GACTGGTAAAGCAGTTTGGCCTTTTCCTCTTTGGGGGTATCGCCCTGGGCATTGATTTTGGCAAAATTTTCACCCAGGTAGTCGATGTAGAGCGGACGTTCGTCGATACGGATAAAGAGGTTGCCGGTAGATTTATAGATGAGGGCTGCTCGGACGCCGGAGCTGAGGACATTGCCCTTTTCAACGAGTTTTTTATAGCGCCGCTCATCCTCACCCTCGCCATGGGTGTAGAGGGAAAAGGTGAGGGGAACATCACTGAGAATCGAGTGGATGGGCACCGGTTCGATTAACGTCATATCCTGCATATTTTAAGCCTTGAAAAAAGTTTCCTTTTAGTAACTTATCTTATAATAGTAAAACTGTGGTTAAAACTTCTTTTATACTTTAGAGACAAGGAGAGGGAATGGGCCAGCTCTGCAACGCTTCCCAATGTAGTGAATTTTCCGCCTGCACGTCGGTTATCGAGTGCCTGGGGATCGACTTCCATATTCTCGATAAAGTGATGCTGGCTTTGCGTCAAAGCCATAATTTTGACTATGTCCGTGAAGCTTCCGGATACGATTTTGACTTTAACGGTACCAATCTAAGAAGCTGTTATAGCGATCTGATTGCCATCAATACCCGCTGTGCTATTCGACAAGCCTCAGGAGTTGACGGCACTCGTTAAGGGTAGCACGCAGCGTTTGCAGGCGCACTTGCATATCCGGAACCAACCGTGCGACGGTTTCGGGAGAATTCTCCTTTTCAAATGCCTCCAAGGCATGCAAAACCCGCTCGGTCTCCTCTTTGATCATCTCCAAAATCTCCTTGGCTCCGGAGCGAAGATGGGGGCTTTTTTGCTTTCGTTTTTCCTTCTCTTTTGAATGCTCCGTAATAGGAGCCAAGCCAAAAAGCTCATTGCCCTTAGGCAGGGGTGTGGATGCAGGATTGTCTGTACCCATTCGCCCTAAAAACTCAACCAACGGAAAATTTTGCTGCGAACGATACGCCACGACTCCGGGATGGTCTGATTTGAGCTGGTAGTGAATGACAGTGCGAAGCTCCGGAGCCAGGGTTTTGAAAAAGCGCTCGACATCGGGCTGTTTGGGGTCCAGGAGGTGATGAAAACTACGGACCAATCTGTCCAGTGTGGCAAGCGGGGGTGGCGTTTCTGTCGATGCATTAGCCTGGGGCAGGGCGATGCTCCGGATAAAGGTCTCGACCATCTGTTTTAAGACCTTCTCATCCCCTTTTTGCGGAAAGGTAGCCAGGAGGGTTTTGGCCGTGTCGTCGGCAACCTGGCTCAGCAGGGTCTTTAACAAAAGGTCCGAGGGGTTGGTAAAGAGCGGAGGCATCACAGGATTCATGGGCATAGTATCGGCAGCACAACCAATTGTTTAATCAGTCGCACTTGGGTATGCTGTCATCAAAAAGGGGCGGCCACGTGATCTATCTGTTAAGCGACAAATCGGTTGAGGGAGCGGTCAGTCTGCCCATGCTGGATATTCGCTACCTTGCTCCCCGTATTGAGTGGTCGGCTTACAATAATCTGATTATCACCTCCGGACAGGCCCTTCAGGCATTGGTTGCATTGGGCAATGAGTGGAAAGAAAAAAACCTCTTCGTTGTCGGAGAGGCAACGGCCAAACGAGCTAAAGAGCTTGGGGGCAAGGTCTACTATCGAGCCGACGGATACGGTGAAGACCTGGCCAAGGCCATTATTCGCAGTTACCCCTTTGGGCGCTACCTCTACTGCCGCCCCAGAGAGTCGGCCCATGATCTGGTGGGTATGCTGCGACGCTCGCGCATCGATGCCAACGAGGTGGTGGTCTACGAAACGCAGTGCCGTTCAAGCGCTCCGGAGATGACTCCGGAGGGAAATGCGGTTATCATCTTTACCTCGCCCAAGATTGTCCGCTGCTTTCTTCAGCATTTTAGCTGGCAACCTGGTTGGCAGGCCGTCTGTATCGGCAAAACCACGGCCCAGGCACTCCCCAAAGCGATCACCGCGCACATTCCCCAAAAACCTCTGCTGGAGCAGGCCGTGGCCTTGGCCGTCCGGTTGCAGAATTAAACGATTTCGCGTTATAATACGGGCTGCTGGGCGGTGACGCTATCCGTAAAATTTTGTTTCTTCAACTGATATATTTCAAGGGACAAATTTTATCCTGGTGTGCGGCGACTTCGTTTGAGCGTCTGACGCGAGAGGTCATTGCCTAAAGGGGTAAAGAGTCCTTTTACTAGAGTGATTAAGATCAAAATCACTAATGAGAACGCCCGCCTGGTAAAATTGTTAAACCGAACCTGTCAAGCAAAGCGAGCAGCGAGGTTACACATTAAACATCCATCCCTCTTCGCCATCAAATCCCATCATCTCATGGTATTTGATGACAAAGAAAATTACAGCAAGGACAATCATGGACGTACTAATTCTCGGAAGCGGTGGACGCGAATACTCCATCGGGCGAGCCCTCAAGCAAGACCCGAAGGTCGATACGATCTATTTTGCTCCGGGCAACGGTGCGACAGAAAACCTCGGAACCAACCTTGCCATCAAGGACTACAACGACTTGGCGGATTTTGTGATCACCAATAAGATCGATCTGACCATCGTCGGTCCGGAGGCCCCGCTGGTGGACGGTGCAGTGGATATCTTCAAGGCCAAGGGACTGAAAATCTTTGGTCCAAGCGCCCAGGCAGCGCAGCTGGAAGGCTCCAAGGTCTTCATGAAAAACTTCCTTAAAAAGCACGACATCCGTACGGCCAAATTCATCGAAACCGCCGATCAGAATGAAGCGAGAGCGTTCATCGAAACCATGCGTACCCCTATCGTTGTCAAAGCGGACGGTCTGTGTGCCGGTAAGGGGGTCATTATCGCCATGTCCCATGACGAGGCCAAGCAGACTGTGGTGGATATGCTCAGCGGGGCCTCCTTTGGTGATGCGGGGAAAAAGGTCATTGTGGAAGAGTATCTGGACGGCTTCGAGCTTTCCGTCTTTGCCATCTGTGACGGAGAGGACTTTATCCTTCTTCCCGCTGCCCAGGACCACAAACGTCTATTGGATAACGACCAGGGCCCCAATACGGGCGGTATGGGCGCCTACTGCCCCACGCCGTTGGCGACTCCGGAGCTGATGGAGGCGATCGGCCGCGAACTGATCCGGCCCACGGTTGACGGAATGAAAAAAGACAGCATGCCCTTTGAAGGGGTTCTTTTTGCCGGCGTTATGGTGGTAGATAACGTGCCTTATATTCTCGAATACAACGTTCGCTTCGGTGATCCGGAGTGCGAGGAGATCATGGCACTGATCGATTCTTCCGTCTATGACCTG
>QKHD01000362.1 GCA_003250175.1 Helicobacteraceae bacterium | reverse complement strand
CGGATCGCAAGGATCATCGAAGCCCTGCCGCTGCTGGATGAGAAACGTCAAAAACGGGCCATCACGCTGCTTTCCCATTTCGGGGATACGGCCCAAAAAGCCCTGCCGCAGCTGCAGCCCTTCAAGGCAAAAAGCAAGGAGCTTAAATACTCCGTCGAGTGGCTGGAAAAAAAGCTGAAATCCTAGGGTTTCGTATCCCGAAGTCTGGCTGAGACAATCCACGGCTCCAGGCGTAACCCGAAGGCGAGCACCACGTCGTACTCAAGGGAGAAGAGTTTTTCATCACTGTTTTTGATGGCATCCATGGTGATGCCCAGGGCTTGACGAATAGGTAGAGGCATGTTGACTTTGACCTTCCGACTTGTGTCGATATAGGCCGTGACGGCTTTGATGTAGGAAGAGTAACGGGCCGAAACGATCCCTTTGATGAAAATAATATTGGGTTGGTCCGTATAGCGGGCCTTAAGGGTATCGAGCGTTACATCTGCATCAATGACAAAAAGGCGGGATGCCGTTGTTTGCCAATGGCGGAATTGTTCTTCGGCCCGCTTTCGCTTGACTTCCGATGCTTCCAGAAGATGTTTTTGTGCACGTTCCAGGGTACGTTGATATGCATTGCCATTGAATTCGAGGGCGAGAAAAACCTGCCGCTCGTCGTTGCGGGATGTTTTTGCTTCGAGACTTTCCGGATCAAACCCGAGGGAAATAAGCTTGGCCGTATCGAGCCATGCCGGATAGTGGGAGAATTTTGAAAGATCGTTTTGTTCAATGTTCCAGGTAAGCCCGAAGGAGAGGTTGCTGCTTTCATACCCCGGCCGGAGTAAGGGGAGTTCGCGCTGGCTGAGTGAAATTTCTCGGAGTTGGTCGCCGCTGCGGTTGTAGAAGGCAGTGGCAAACAGGGCGAGATTGCTCACAATCACAGTGGCGATGGCGGCAAGATAGAGTTGTTTGGAGGTGAGGCGTATCATATCAGGCTCCCTGGGCTGCATGTACGGGGTGAGGCATACGCAACCGTTTAAATATCCACAGCATTCCTACAGCTACCAGACCGAGAATCAGGAAGAAAAGATATTTGGGCATCCACTCCCACCACCAGTCAAAGAGTTTGGTGTAGATAAAGAGGGTAAAAAAGAAATTGCCGGTAGTGACTGAGTCGTTCCATCCTTTGATGACACCCAGATAGATGACAGCGCCGCTAAGAAAAAATCCGAGCAGCTGGTAAAGGGTTGCCACCGTGTCAGCTGACAGGGGCAGATAACTGGCTTCGCCCCAGTTGGCCAGTACCAGCATCGGTAAAAAGATGAGCAGCAGGCCGAAGGTGCGATAGATGGGCTGAAAATCCCGGTACGTGCGGTGAGGTGCAAAGGAGAGCATAAAAATAATCAAAGCAGCGGGAAAAAAATATTCCGGATATTCGCCGAAGCTGATCCAGTAGACGCCGCTCTGGGTGGCGGTTTTAGCGGAAATAAACCCGGCCAAGGACGAAATACCGATCCCGAGCATGAGGCGGGTGTCGGAGGCGTAGGCCAACAGCAAAGCCAAAATCGACCAAAGCAAGAGCGCATTTTCCGAGGGGCTTATATTGAAAATACTACCCAGCATATTGAGGTTGAGAACAAAGGCGGCAAAGGCTACCAGAGCAGCAATCTTGGCATAGTAGCCGGTTTTCTCCCGGAGTGAAAAAAAACGGGTGATGCCGATGGCCACCAACGGTGTGATGACCAAAATCACCGCTTGTACCGCCGTCGGGAAGATACCCCAAAAGTAGCGAAATAGAAAAAGAAGGCCAATGGCAAAGGCAAGGGCGCCCAGAAACGAGGTGACTTTCATACCCAAACTGAGTTGTTTGTGTCGGGCGGAGATATCAATATCAAATGTGGTGAAAAGGCTTTTGATGCGGGCGTCGTGATACGAGGCAAGACGGTGCTTTTGCTCCGGAGTGAGGGTGAGAATCTGTTCTTCTTCCAAGTGCGCCAACTCTTCCTGAAAAGTCTGAATACGGTCGACGTGCTGTTGGGCTTCGTTATGAGACATGGATGGCATGTTGCTCCTTATTTAGCTTAATGGGGTTGGGCTGTCTTCCTTTTGCGTATGCAGATACGCAGCGATCTCCCGCTCCAGTTCCAGCAGCTTGCCCTTCTCTCCAATGAGCCCGCCGGCCAGTTTTTCGATCATTCCTTCGCTTTTGACATCGAGATGGCTGATGGCGATGCAGATGCGCAAAAAGACCGTGTAGGGCACGTCGTCGCCCCGTTTTAAAAAGTTGATCGCCCGTTGCAGGGAGACAAAGGGGTTGGCCTTGAAGGGGTTGGTGTGGAGCAGGTTGGTGCCGGTCTCCAGGTAGTCGATAAACTCTTTTCTTACGTCGGTTTCGGTGATGTCAAAGGCGAGGGTCGCGAGGTCCAGCACGCAGTGAAAGCCGATCTTGGTGGAGCTAAAATCAAAGAGCGTCACGACGTTTTGCAGGCTCTGGTCGCGGTATTTTTCAAAAAAGACCACCTGCAGGACGTTGCGGTTGTGGCGGTAGGAGTGGGAGTGGTTGATGTAGAGCAGGTACTCTTTATTTAAAATGCCCACCATCCGGTCGCGTTCTTCGGAGGAGTTGAAGATCATGTCGATGTCCTGATAGCGGTCCGACTTGATGCATGAGCCTGCCAGATAGAAGTGGATCACCCCTTCCTGACCGGGCAAAACGGCGTCGGCAAAAAAGTTTCTCATATCCCGGATCACGTTGTCCAATCGCGATTCGAGGGTCATGAGCAGGCCTTCGGGAATATAAACGCTACCCTTGTGAAACTTCACCGACGTCCTTCGTTTTTTGGAAAAATTATAGCATTTTGTCTTGCGATTTCGCTTCTGAAACCGCTTTGGGCTACACTGTCACGACCAGAACCAAAGGGGCAAGATGGACGCCAAATACCGCGCACTCAACGAATATTTCGGATACAAAACCTTTCGCCCCCTGCAGGAAGAGGCGGTGGACGCGATCCTCTCCGGACGGGACGTGCTGATGATTTTGCCTACGGGTGGGGGGAAGTCCCTTTCGTATCAGTTGCCGACCTTGTTGATGGAAGGCGTCACGGTGGTGATCTCGCCCCTTTTGGCCCTCATGCACGATCAGGTCGAGAGCCTCAAAGCCCAGGGCATGCAGGCGGCCATGCTCTCTTCCATGCAGTCATCGGAGGAGTCGGCGGAGATCGTCCGGGGCATCTTCAGCGGCCAGATCCGCTTTTTATACCTCTCTCCGGAGCGGCTTAACACGGAGAGTATGCTCCGGATGCTCAAGCAGCTCAAAATCAACTATTTCGTGATCGACGAGGCCC
>QKHD01000008.1 GCA_003250175.1 Helicobacteraceae bacterium | reverse complement strand
GAGAGGTTGGCCCCTTTTCGGCGTCGGATCTGCTCGATATTGAACTGTTCAAGTAGTGTCTCTATTCTCTCATTTTGTTTGTTAATATCATCTTTAAAGGCGATTTCAGCGGCCAGCTGAAGGTTCTCTTCGACGGTGAGGTCTTTAAAGATGCTGGACTCCTGGGGGAGGTAGCCGATCCCCATGCGGGCGCGCTCGTGCAAAGAGAGCCTGGAAACCTCCTCGTCGTCGAAATAGATCTCGCCGCTGGTGGGCTTGACCAGACCGCACACCATGTAGAAGGTGGTGGTTTTACCCGCCCCGTTGGGCCCCAGCAGACCCACGACCTGGGCACTGCGTACCTCGATGCTGACCCCGTGCAGGATCTGGGTTTTTTTGTAACTCTTTTTCAGGTTGCTTGCGCGTAATTTATGTCCGGACATGGATGGTTCGCTTCTCTTTGTCTTGGGTGATTTCCAGGGTGATGTAGTCGATGCCGCTCTCCTCAAGCAGGCGTTCGATCCGCTCGTCCGCCCACTCTAAAAAGTGAAAGCCCGGGGATTCGAGGTTTTCATAAAGCCCCCTGGCGATGAAATCCTCGCTGCCGATGCGGTAGATATCATAGTGATAAATCCCTTCGGCATACTCGTGCATGACGGAAAAGGTCGGTGAGCTGGTTTCGGCTCCCGGTGCCTTGATCGCCGTAAACCGCCCCACGAAAGTGCTTTTGCCTGCCCCCAGGTTGCCCTTGAGCAGCACGACGATCCCGTGCGGGTAATCGCGGAGCAGGTCGCGGGCAATGGGGTCCAGCGCTTCCGGAGTGGCGGCCTGGTAGGTCATAGGCTCTGGCTGACCTTGATGATCTTTTCCAGTGCCGCCTTGGCCTTGCCGGAATCGATGGCTTCGTTCGCCATCTGGATGCCGTCCTGATAGTCCCGGGCAAAGCCTTCGACGATCAACGAGGCGGCGGTGTTAAGGATGACGACGTCCCGTTTGGCCCCATCGATGCCGCCTTCCAAAATCGCTCGCGTGATGCGGGCGTTCTCTTCGCCCTCACCGCCCTTGATGGCGTCTAGCCCGGCGTGTTTGAAGCCCAGGCTTTGGGGGTCGAGTTCGTCCGTGGTGATGGCGCCGTTTTTCAGGGTCGCCACGAAGGAGGGCGCCCCAAGGCTCAGCTCGTCCAGCCCGTCGCGGGAGGAGACGACCATGGCGGAGAGGGTGCCGCTGTTAAGCAGGGTCTGGGCGATGCGCTCGACAAAATCCGGATCGTAGACGCCCACGAACTGTTTTTTCACATCCGCCGGGTTGGTCAGCGGCCCCAGGAAGTTAAAGATCGTCCGGTGGGAGATGGACTTGCGCACGGGCATGATGTACTTCATGGCCGGGTGGTGGTTCTGGGCGAAGAGAAAGGTAAAGCCTGTCTCTTCCAGCAGTTTGCGCTGTTTGTCCGTAGGCAGGTCGAGGCGGATGCCCAGGCTTTCGAGCATATCGGCGCTTCCGGATTTGCTGGTGATGGAGCGGTTACCGTGCTTGGCCACGTAGCACCCCATGGAGGCAAGCAGCAAGCAGACGGTGGAGGAGACGTTGATGCTTCCGGATTTATCCCCGCCGGTGCCGACGACGTCGATAAGTTTGCTTTTGATACTCGGGTCCACGTCCAGCTTGACGGCGTGGGCTTTCATCACCTCGACGGCGGCGGTGAGTTCGTCCACGTTTTCGCCGCGCTCGTAGAGGTCGATGAGGAGTTGTCGGGCTGCGCCTTCTTCCATCGCTCCGGAAAAGAGGGTTTCGAAGGCGGCTTTGGCTTCGGTGTAGTTCATGAAAGGGCCTTTACGTATTCGTCGGTTTTGCTTTTAGGGATCGATTTGGTCGTGGGAATCTGGAGCACTTCGTACTTTTCCGTACTCTCCAGGTAGACAAATTCGATCACGTCCCCGATCTTGACCTGCTTGGAGGCCTTGGCGACGGTGCCGTTGAGTTTGACCGCGTCGTGCTTGATCATGTCCTGGGCGACGGCACGGCGTTTGGTGAGGTTGACGGCGTTGATAAATTTGTCGATCCGCATGGCAAAAATCCCTTGTAAATGTGGGGTTGATTGTACTCTAAAAAGAGTTAAAAAGCCCGTGGGAACAGTTGTTGCGCGGAATGATTATTGCTTGTTAAAAGACCCCTTTCCGTGACCGAAAAACCAAATGAAAAGCCGTCATCAACCAGGAGGACAACCATGTTTAACGTGCTATTTCTCAACACGCCCACCACCGTCAACTGGGCGACCAGCAATGCCGACGGAAGCGTCACCTTTAACTTCACCCCCATTAGTTTCGAGGCGGACGAACCGGTGCAAATCAGTACCCAGGCGAGCAGTGCGCCCGTGGCGATGCCGCTGAATATGCCGCTGATTACGCCCATACGCATCAATGTCAGCGAGCTGCAGGGCGCGCAAACGACCGCCGCCGTCACCCCGGTGGCCCAGCCTGCCGCCGTCAAGGGCACGCTGCAGGATGTGCTCCAGCCCGCCAAACCCCAGACCAACATGCTAAGCATCGATGCCATGACCTCCGCGGATCGCGAGGCCAAATACCGTGCCTATAGGGTCGAGGGCAAACCCGAAGAGTACGCCCACGTCCCCGACGACCTGTGGGAGGCCTTTATGGCCAGCGACAACATGGAGTATGTCGCCCGCAAATACCTTACGCTCTTTGACCTGCCCAAATGGGACTCCCAGGTTTTTTACGGCGAGCCGCCAAGTCTTAAAGCGGTGGAGCCGACGGAGGAGCGGATGCACGCCTATGATTACCTGGGGGTGATCAGCCAGATGATCGAGAAGGCGGAGTCCACCACCGAGTGGTATGACCGCCTCATGACCAAGTCGGAGACCCTCTCGCTGCTCTATTCGCTCTATGAAAACCTCGCGCCGCTCACCAGCGCCGAGACGGGCGATGCCAAGGAGGGCTACGCCCTGGCGACCCGCTATTTCGGCAACGGCTCCATGAACACCCAGCTGCCCGAGCTCATGCAGGATCGGGTGCTGATGTATGTGCGAAAACTCCTGCAGGAGCAGACCGACCTGGTGCTGCAAAGCTTCGGAATCCCCAACAGCTACAGCGGAACGATCCTTTCCCGGCTGGAAAACAGCACGGAGTTCGTGAGCATCAAAGAGAGTTTTATCAGCTACCTCAGCTACACCGAAAGCAGCACCAAGGTGGCGTGGAAACCCTCCGGAACCCTGGATACCACGATGTCGGCGGAGTGGTTTGGCAGCTATCTGGACAAGGAACTGCGCAGCGAGGCCCTGGCGGGAAATTACGGGCGCATTACCAACTCCCGCCCCGCACTGAACAATGAGCAGC
>QKHD01000149.1 GCA_003250175.1 Helicobacteraceae bacterium | reverse complement strand
CCCGCACGTAATGGGTTGTCTCGGTACACTTTTTGCCCGCCCCGCTGACACCGGTCTTGGAGTCGATAAAGATCGCCGTGTCGTCGGTGATGTGATTAACAAAGGGCAGAATCCCCAAAATCGCACCCGTAGCATGGCAACCGGGGTTGGCCACCAGCGACGCCGTTCGCAGCTCATCACGGTAGAGCTCCGGAAGGCCGTAGACGGCACGGTCCAGATTGTCCGGATCAAGGTGCTCGGTATAGACCTCTTCGTAGGTCTCCAGTTCCAGTCGGTAGTCGGCGGAGAGGTCAACGACCTTGACTCCCAGGGAGAGCAGCTCTTTGACCACCGGCATCGACTCCTTGTGCGGCAGGGCCAGAAAAGCCAGCTGAGCACGGGTCGCCAGCACGTCGCAATCGAGCTTTTCGACCGGCATGTTGGAGACGGCGGCAAAGGCGGGATG
This sequence comes from Helicobacteraceae bacterium, assembly GCA_003250175.1. Lineage (GTDB taxonomy): Bacteria > Campylobacterota > Campylobacteria > Campylobacterales > SZUA-545 > SZUA-545. The sequence goes on along the minus strand of QKHD01000149.1, from coordinate 2,902 downwards.
CAATTCATCCAGCGTCGTACCGCCGGTGCTGTTGGCCAGATAGGTGATCTCAAACCCCGGGTGGAGCAAAAGCATCTTGACCAGCTCCAGCCCCGTAAATCCGCTGGCGCCGACGACGGCTACGTTGGTTTTCATCCTATTTCCCCGTACTTCCGAAGCCGCCGGCTCCGCGCTCGGTATCGGGCAGGGTATCGACCACCTCAAAACTCGCCTGGATCACCGCCTGCACCACGCCCTGGGCAATACGCTCGCCCTTTTTGATCATAAAGCTCTCGTCGCCGTGATTGATCAGCAGCACCATCACTTCGCCGCGGTAGTCGCTGTCGACGGTTCCGGGGGTGTTGAGTACGGTGATGCCGTGTTTAAAGGCCAGGCCGCTTCGTGGGCGGATCTGCAGTTCGTATCCCGGCTCCAGTGCGATAGCCAGACCGGTTTTAATCAGGGCCCGTTTGCCCGGAGCGATCTCGCTGTCTTCGGTGGCGTGCAGGTCGAACCCTGCTGCTTCTGCCGTCTGGTAAGCGGGGATGTGGGCTGCGGGATCGAGCTTTTTAATGGCGATCTTCATACTCAGGAACCGATGGGCTTGTAATAGACTTTGACCACTTCAAACTCACGGGTACCGTTGGGAAGGTCGGCCATGACGTCAAAGCCCTCTTCCTTACCCATGAGCGCACGGGCAAGCGGCGAGTTGTAGGAGATCAGGCCCTTTTCCACGTTGCTTTCAACCGCTCCGACGATGGTGTATTCGAGCTCGTCTTCGGTCTCGAGGTCGAGCACGCGCACGGTCGAACCAAAGCTGATTTTTTTATGGGGCAGTGTGGAGGGATCGATCACCTGTGCCTTGCTCACGTAGTCCTGCAGCAGGGCGAGGCGCTTTTCCATGTGCTCCTGCTTCTCCTTCGCGGCGTGGTATTCGGCATTTTCCTTGAGGTCGCCGTGTTCTTTGGCTGTGGCGATCTCTTTGGCAATGGCCGCCCGCTCGACGTTTTTTAGGTATTCGAGCTCTTGGGTAATTTTTGCATACCCCTGTGCGGTCATGGGTTCTTGTTCCATTACGATCCTTTGATAATCTGTGCCACGTTTGCGCTGGCACCTTGTTTGGCTTTTAGTAACTGCCGCAATTGTACAGCATTGTGAATAAACTTATCACGTTTATATCCGTGGTAAGCCGCAAGCAAATTGCGTGCCGTGACGTCGTTTTGCAGGAACTCCGGATGGAACTCCTCCTTGCCGTCAAAATAGTGGATCAGGTTAGCCAGCCCCACATAGGGTAGCCGCACGAACATCCGCCCGATAAAGTAGTCGAAGGCCTTGGCTTTGTAGACCAGCACGAAGGGGCAGCCGATGATGGAGGCTTCAAGCGTCGCCGTTCCGGAGCAGACAAAGGCAAAGGCAGCACGGTTAAGCACCTCGTGGGTGTTGAAGCTGATCTCAAATCCGGAGGTGTCGCCGTAAAGCTCCTCGATGCGGTCACGGTACATGGGCGGAACGGCCAGGAGTTTGGGACCGTCCAGCTGGGCGGCGACTTCGCGGTAGACGGGCATCAGGGCCTTGATCTCCGCGCGACGGCTGCCGGGCAGAAAGGCGATAGGCCCACCCTCTTCCCAGCTCTCTTTTACGGTCTCGATCTCGTCGATGAGCGGGTTGCCCACGAAGGTCGCTTTGTTCCAAAACCGCTCCTCAAAGGGCAGAATCGCCAGCAGGTTATCGGCCAGGGATTCCACCACAGGCACCCGCTTTTTCTTCCATGCCCAGACCTGGGGCAGCACGTAGTAGCTGATGGTGCCCGCATACCCGATGGCACGCAGCTCCTTCATCATGGGAACGTTAAAGGCGGGGGAGTCGATGAGCAGTACGCCGTCGCAGCTTTGTGCCAGCTGCGCCGTCTCTTTGAGGGCCTGCTTCGCCTTGCGGTAGATGCGCACAGCGTCGATGATCCCCATGATCCCGAACTCACTCGAATCATAGAGCGGTTCGAACCCCAGATCCCGGTCAAAAATGCCCACCAGTTCCACGCCCTCCAGGTGTTGGATCACCTCTTTAAGATGCAGATTGGCCGAAGCCTCCAGGGCGCAGACGAGCAGTCGCATGACAGTTCCTTATAGTAATAGTGGTGACATGCTAATCAAATTTATCTAAAATTGATTAGACTTCTCCCGCAAGGACAACAAAAGGACATCACATGAAACAACTCTCCCTCATCATGAACTTCGCCCTCAACTGGGTTTTGGGCGCCATGGGCTACATCGTTTTTGAACTCGGCCTCTCCGGAAGCCTCTTTGCCAGCGGTGGCGATATGATGCTGATCGCGTTCCTGGTCGGTATCGCCGCGGCGGCGGTTCTCAGCTTCGGGCTGCGGCTGAGCCTCATTACCAACAAGGGCTTCGAGCAGATTATCGGTTTTTACGCCATCGCCCTACTGGTGATTGTTGCCATCAAAGTCATCCAGGGTCAACTCTAAGATGATCGACTCCGCCGCCTGCACCGCCCTGCTGCTAGGCAGCGGGGTCAACCCCGCCTCGACCATCGAATACGAAATCAACGGCACCATCCGGCCGGTCACGCTGCAATGGATCATCGATGCCTTTATGCAAGGCTCCGAGGAGACCAAAACCCTCTTTTTTACCTCCCTTAAAAAGATCACCGAAACCAAAAACCCCCTCGCCTTAAAAGAGTATTTTGAAAATATGGGCAAACTGCTGATCCTCTCCGGTGTCTCTAAATCGTAATAAATATCTTCACTTTTTCTGAAAACACCCTATTTAATTGACTTAAAGCACTCTCTTTTACTATTATCGAGTAATTAATCGAAAAGGCATGAAATGCAACATTTTCTCATTTTATTTTTTCTTCTACTGTTTTCTTTGCATGCAAGTGAAGTGGAGTGGCGCATCAACGAGCT